>NZ_RXXX01000014.1:0-56700 GCF_011006755.1 Anoxybacillus sp. MB8 | reverse complement strand
GAGGGTACTTTCAACTCGATCGGTTCCATGTGGCGAGAGAGATTCGTCAATTGTTCCGAGGTCATGCAAGATATCGGGTGATTCGAAAGAAATTCGCATCATGGGATGAAGAGGGTGTGTTGCGAGAACTCACAAGTGCCATCGGTACGCTAGAACATGAGGAGAAGGAAAAGCAACTCGAGGCGCTTGTTCGTCGAATCGAGGAGATGCCAGGATGTTTGCGTGACTATCGCATATGGCTGAAGGAAAAAGGGATCGACACGACAAACATGAGAGCGATGGGGAGTGCGGAAGGAACGATGCATGTGTTTGCGAAACGAAGTAAAAACGGTCGAAGTTGGAAAGATGCAGGGATTGAAGCAATGTTGCGAGCGATCGCCGCGATAAAAGATACGTTACTCATTCGGACACGCCGTGGGGTGATGTATGGCGTGGAAGAACGAGAAGAAACGAAACGAGAAACGATCGTGAAAAAGGCAATGAAACGCGTCTCATCTCGAATGAAGGAAGTGATTCGGGACAACATTCCGTATTTCCGTCAGTCTTCAGGAACACCGATTTACGAGGTATTACAAGCATTGAAAGGTTTTTAAAAACACAGATATAGGCACATACCTACAGGATAAGAGAGGATAAAAGCGCTTACATGAAACAAGCCTATAAAACCATATATAACCAATAAAATCGGTCGAGAAAAAAATCTCCCACAAAGTCTTGACTCAAACATTTTCAAAACAACAAAAGCGTTCAACCATTTTTTATGGTATGATAATACGTGAGAATTTACGTTTTAGGAGGAATGAACGTGAAAGAAGATCAAAAACTGTACGATATTACTGTAATCGGTGGAGGACCTGTTGGCTTGTTTACGGCGTTTTACGGAGGAATGCGACAAGCAACGGTGAAAATTATCGAGAGTTTACCGCAGCTTGGCGGACAACTTTCTGCACTTTACCCTGAAAAATACATATATGATGTAGCGGGATTTCCAAAAATTCGTGCCCAACAACTGATTGACAATTTAAAAGAGCAAATGAGTAAATTTAACCCAACCGTTTGCTTAGAACAGTCTGTCGAAAAGTTAGAAAAATTGGAAGATGGTACATTTAAACTAACAACAAATAAAGAAATTCATTATTCTAAAGCGGTCATTATTACTGCCGGAAATGGCGCGTTCCAACCCCGTCGATTAGAACTCGAAAGCGCCGCACAGTATGAAGGAAAGAACTTACATTACTTCGTTGCCGATTTAAATCAATTCGCCGGTCAAAATGTACTTGTATGCGGGGGTGGCGACTCTGCAGTTGACTGGGCACTTATGCTTGAGCCAATTGCTAAAAAAGTAACGATCGTGCACCGACGCGATAAATTCCGCGCTCATGAGCATAGCGTTGAAAACTTAATGAACTCGTCTGTCGACGTCAAAACACCGTTCGTTCCTGTTGAATTAATTGGAGATGAAAACGGTATCAAACAAGTCGTTTTAGAAGAAGTGAAAACGAAAGCGCGCGAAATCGTTGATGTCGATGCTGTGATCGTTAACTATGGCTTCATTTCTTCGCTCGGTCCAATTAAAGAGTGGGGATTAGAAATCGAGAAAAACTGCATTAAAGTAAACTCCAAAATGGAAACAAACATCCCAGGTGTGTATGCAGCCGGCGACATTTGCACATACGAAGGAAAAGTCAAGTTAATCGCTTGCGGATTCGGTGAAGCGCCAACAGCGGTCAACAACGCAAAATCATACATTGATCCAAGCGCAAAAGTACAACCGCTTCATTCTACATCCATGTTTGAATAACAAAAAGGCCTCCTCATCGGGGGCCTTTTAACATTCTTCTGGCGTACCAGCATGTGTCGCTGTACGGAACGATGAACCGCAGCCGCACGAAGCAATGGCATTCGGGTTATGAATTGTAAATCCGCCACCCATCGCTCCTTGTTCGTAATCAATCGTCGTTCCTTTTAATACAAGTGCACTTTCTTTATCGACTAATATACGCAAACCTTCTTGTTCAAACTCATAATCCTCTTCACGCTTCTGATGCTCGAACCCCATCGCATAAGATAATCCGCTACATCCTCCACCATAAACACCGACACGAAAATAAACGTTTTCTTCTCCGCTTTCTTTCATCATCTGTTTCACTTGCTCCGCCGCTTTTTCTGTGAGTATCACAATTTGTTCCATTGAACTTCGCTCCTTTTTAATAATAGTATACACCTGTACAAATCGTTTCTGCAGCACCGCGCATCAACACATCGCCATTTTCTTTCCACGTAATATACAAATCTCCACCAGCTAAATGAACAACCGTTTCTTCATTTCGCTTCGTTTTTCCATTTAGCACCGACGCCACAACCGCTGCACATGCTCCAGTGCCACACGCCTCGGTTACTCCTGATCCTCGCTCCCATACGCGAAAATGAAGCTCACGTTCATTCACCACTTCTACAAACTCGACATTTATTCCCTCTGGAAAGCGCTCATCTTTTTCAACGGTCGGTCCAAGCGTCGTTACTGGCGCCTCCTCAATACGATCAACATAAAATACCGCATGAGGATTCCCCATCGATACACCTGTCATATAATACGTATGCCCTGCAAAATCAATTCGTTCGTTAATAACTACATCGTTTTCTTCTCCGACCATCGGTATTTCTCCACGAGATAAACGAGGTTTTCCCATATTGATTTCCACACTATTGACTTTTCCATCTTCTACAAAAACGCGAGCTTGAACAAGACCTGATAACGTTTCAATCATAAACTGTTCCTCTTGAACGATGCCGTGCTCATATACATATTTCGCTACGCATCGCAACCCGTTGCCACAATTTTTCCCTTCCGATCCATCGCTATTAAAAATTCGCATTTTCACCGGTGCCACATCAGATGGGCAAATTAAAATGAGTCCATCTGATCCGATCCCTGTATGTACATTTGCCACTCGCTTTGCAATATACGACAATTCCTCTTCTGCTAAACGCTCTGTAAACATATTGACATAAATATAACTATTGCCTAATCCATGCATTTTCGTGAACGAAAAACTTCTCATACTGTCCCTCCGCATACATGTTTAATAACACTATACATCGTTGCCATGAACGTGACAACTTTTTTACAAATATATAAAAAGTCACAAGCAATCTGAGAAACATATAGTATAATATGACTATCAATCCTACAAGGCAGGGAACATAATGGATATTTTATATGATCGTACCGTCACATGTCTTGTTTGTAAACAAACATATACAACGAAAAAAGTCCGTTCGCGTTTCATTCGTCCCATCCGGCACGATACCGACTTTTGCTCATATTATGCGAGCGAAGAAGCGAATCCGCTTTTGTATTATGTACACGTTTGTCCACATTGCGGATTTGCAGCCACAGAAGAATTTTCAACATATTTCCCTCCACAAACGCTTGAGGCCATTCAACAAAACATTTGCGCCAATTGGCGAGGGAAAAATTACAGTGGGGCTCGTACATTTGCTGAGGCCATTGATACATACAAGCTCGGCATTTATTCCGCCACATTGAAAAAGGAAAAACATATTACGCTCGCTGGACTTTATATGCGTCTTGCATGGCTATATCGTTCAAACCAAAAAAGCGAAGAAGAACGGCGATTTATGCGATTAGCGCTCGAGCAATATATCGCTTCTTATGAAGCAGATGATTTTGTTCACACACATATGTCCGAAGTGCGCTTATTGTATTTAATCGGGGAATTGTATCGTAGGCTAGGAAAAGAAAAACAGGCGATCATTTACTTTTCGCGCGTCATTGCTAGGAAAAAAGAGACGATTGAAAAAGGAATTGTCAATATGGCTTACGACCGTTGGCAAGAAATTCGTGAAGAAAAAAAGGGGGCACAATAGCCCCCTAAAACATTGGATTTTCTTCAATATACTCATACACTCGCTCAACGAGCTGCTCTGGATCCTCTGCTGTCACAATATCCCCATTTACCATCGCAAATAACATATTGGCACATTTTCCACAGTATCCTAAACATCCGTATTCAATAATGTCTAAATTCGGATCTTTTTCAAGTTGCTCTAGCGCGCGTTGTGAACCATTTGCTAAATTACTTATACAAAATTCAACGATCGGTTTCAACAATGTATTCACCTCAATCTTAATATTATAACACTTTCACTAAAAATGATGTAATATTGACATAAGAAAAACATCTTAATTATTCATGTTTCTCGAAAAAATGTTGTTATTTTGTCACAATTTCGCTATACTTTTAGTGGTCGAATTTTATCAAAAGGGGAAAGCTTCCATGAGAAACCTCGTGCTACTTGGCGGCGGATACGGAAATATGCGCATCTTACTCCGCATCCTTCCGAATTTACCAGAACATATCCATATTACATTAATTGATCGTGTTCCATACCATTGTTTAAAAACAGAATATTATGCTTTAGCTGCTGGGACGATTAGTGACCAACACATTCGCGTTCCATTCCCAGAACACCCTCGCCTATCTTACGTTTTTGGTGAGGTCAAAAAAATTGATTTACATCATGAAGTTGTTCATCTTCAAGACGGAACGTGTATTCCGTATGATGACTTAGTCATCGGATTAGGTTGTGAAGATAAATATCACGGTGTACCCGGTGCAGACATTTTTACTTATAGCATTCAAACAATTGATAAAGCAAGAGAAACGTATCAAAAACTAAGCAATCTCCCGCCACATAGCATCGTCGGTGTCGTCGGTGCGGGATTAAGCGGTGTAGAATTGGCAAGCGAATTAGTTGAAAGTCGTCCAGATTTACACGTTAAACTGTTTGATCGCGGCACACGCATTTTATCCATGTTTCCAGAACGGCTAAGCCATTATGTAGAGCAATGGTTTCATTCGCATGGTGTGGAACTCATTCGTCAATCAAACATTACAAAAGTTGAGGAACATACGTTGTATAATCACGATGAAGCAATCCATTGCGATGCGATTGTATGGACTGCCGGCATTCAACCGAATCGTGTCGTCCGCGAACTCGATGTGGAAAAAGACAGTCAAGGGCGTGTCGTATTAACACCTCGACATCATATTCCAAATATAGAAAATGTATACGTTGTTGGAGATTGCGCAAGCTTACCGCACGCTCCGAGCGCCCAACTTGCCGAAGGCCAAGCGGAACAAATCGCTCAAGTATTACAAAAAAGATGGAAAGACGAAGAACCACCAAGCGAATTTCCGCCAATTAAGTTAAAAGGTATTTTAGGATCATTAGGCAAAAAACATGGCTTTGGCCTCGTTGCCGACCGCCCACTAACCGGACGAGTTCCACGCCTACTAAAATCAGGCGTCTTATGGATGTACAAGTACCATAACGGATATTAATTACTTAGACTTTTTGTATAAACATGTGCTGTTTTTTGTTTGACACTATGGTATGATAAGCATAGCATAACAAAATAATGATCTTCTCATGACGAAAACACCTTAGATTTTTATTAAGGTGTTTTCTTTATACACATAACAAGTAGAAAGGAGGGATAAATGTTGGAAACCGTTCTCCAGCAAGTTCTCACAAAGTTAAACGAACTTCAAGCAGAAATCAATAATATGAAACAGACAGTGGCCTCAAAACAAGATCTCGAAAACATGGCCACAAAAGAAGACCTCAAAGCTATGGCTACAAAGCAAGATCTCGAAAACATGGCCACAAAAGAAGACCTCAAAGCCATGGCCTCAAAGCAAGACTTGAAAATGATCCAACAAGCTGTACTTGAAACGAATGAAATCGTCAAAAATATTGAAGCAAATCAGAAAAGACAAGAGCGTATTTTAGATGTACTTTCTAAACGTTCCATTGAACATGAAGCACAAATTACTGATTTGCGTTATGTAAAATGAATGAGGGCGAGTTACTTCGCCCTTTTTTCAATCGCTTCATAAATGTTTTTTAGTTTCGGATTTCCTTCGTCAACAATTTCACCATCAATGACAATGACGGGATAAAATAAGTCTTCGTCAATGACCTTTTGTGCCCATTGACGTTTTTCTTCATCTTCCGGTGGATGAAAAATATCAACATACACAAATTGAAATGAATCGTTCGGATATTTGCGCGAAATGGCAGCTTGAAGCCATTCATACGTATCTTTTGATGATGGTGCACCGACACAAGAAGCACAAATCATATCCGCTCCATACACACATATTTCAATCATATTTATTCTCTCCCCTGGAAAAAAGTTAAGTAACGTTAATAGATTTTTTTCATCATGATGATTATAATAAAATTAGTGAAAGGAGTCGATGAAAATGGCAGATCAAGATATTAAACAACAAGTGCAAGAAGTGTTAGATAAACTTCGTCCATTTTTACTTCGCGATGGCGGAGATTGCGAATTAGTCGATGTAGAAGACGGTGTTGTTAAACTTCGCCTTCTCGGTGCGTGCGGCAGCTGCCCAAGCTCAACGATCACATTAAAAGCTGGTATTGAGCGCGCATTACTTGAAGAAGTTCCTGGCGTGGTTGAAGTTGAACAAGTATTTTAAGGAAAAAAGGGGTGTACGAAATGTGCACCCCTTTTCATATGAAGAAAATCATTTATTTCTCTAACGCCATTTTATATACACAACTACCTTTCGTCTCTACTGACAACATTCGAACATCACAATGTGGAAATGTTGCCACAAGCGCATCATATACTTCTTTCCCTCTCCCTTGTTCAGCAAAACAAAGAACAGTTGGACCCGCACCGCTTAGTGCGACCCCAAACGCCCCATTCCGTTTTGCTATGGTACGCACATGTTGCAATTCGGGTACGAGACATTCACGATATGGTTGATGAAATAAATCTGCATCCATCATCTCACCAACGAGCGACCAATGGTTTGTAAGCAATGCCGCCACAAGTACGTTACTAATTGCGCTTGCCTCGACTGCTTGCTCGCGCGTAAATGCGCTAGGAAGAACAGTGCGAGACTTTTTTGTTTCCAATTCATACGTTGGAATGACAGCAATTAAATCAACTGGAATGGAAGGGATGTGCACAACATGTGTACGGTCTTTCAAATGACTTCCAATGACTACTCCCCCATATAAAGAAGCACCGACATTGTCAGGATGACCTTCATATACGCTAGCTATGCGCATTTTTTCCTCCTGTGACAAATCAAGATGTCCAAGTTCATTTGCTAGCTCAATGGCCGCTATAATGGCAGCTGCGCTACTACCTAACCCTCTCGTAAATGGGATGTTACTTGATACAAACACGCGACACGGAGGTAGCACTACACCATACTGACGAGCGAGTTGACTGGCTACTTGATAAATTAAATTACTTTCACCTGTTGGAATACTTTTTACTTCACTTGTTTTCGGAATAAATTCCCACACCTCAGCACGAACAACTTCTAACGTTAAATGCAACGATACAGCCAATCCGATCGAATCAAAACCCGGTCCAAGGTTTGCTGTGCTTCCCGGCACGACAATTTTTAACATCTCTCCATCATTCATTGAAGGACCGCTCCTTGAATATGCGCAAACACCGCTTCTTCGTCATTTGGCAAAACGATCGGTTGAATATTCGTCGCGTCCATCGCTACATTTGGATCTTTTAACCCATTTCCAGTCAACACCGCAACAATTCGGCTTCCTTTTGCAATTTCTCCGCTCTCCACTTGCTTCATGACACCAGCAATCGACGCGCATGAGGCAGGTTCTGCAAAAATTCCTTCTTCTCGTGCAAGTAGACGGTACGCATCTAAAATTTGGGCATCTGTCACCTCATCAATTTTTCCTCCCGATTCGTTCGCAGCCTGAACAGCATATTCCCAGCTCGCTGGATTACCGATTCGAATCGCTGTTGCAATCGTTTCTGGATTTTCAATCACTTCGTTACGAACAATTGCTGCCGCTCCTTCTGCTTCAAACCCACGCATTTGCGGTAATGTTGTTCCATGCTTTTCATGAAATTGTTTAAATCCTTTCCAATAAGCTGTAATATTCCCTGCATTTCCGACTGGAATGGCGAGAATATCAGGGGCTTGCCCGAGTTGCTCACAAATTTCAAACGCTGCTGTTTTTTGCCCTTCAATACGATACGGATTGACCGAATTGACGAGCGTCACCGGAGCCATTTCGCTTAAACGACGCACCATTTTTAATGCGTGATCGAAATTTCCTTGAATCGCAACAATTTCTGCCCCATACATGACCGCTTGCGCCAACTTTCCGAGCGCAATTTTCCCGTCAGGAATGACGATAATGCAGCGCATATTTGCTCGTGCAGCATACGCAGCGGCAGCGGCAGACGTGTTGCCCGTCGAAGCGCAAATAATTGTATCGCTTCCTTCTTCCTTTGCCTTCGCAACAGCCATAACCATTCCTCGATCTTTAAAAGATCCTGTTGGGTTTGCCCCCTCTGTTTTGACGTATAATTCTACACCGAGTCTTTCCGACAAATGAATAAGCGGAATGAGAGGCGTATTCCCCTCATTTAACGATAACATCGGTGTTTTATCTGTCACCGGTAAATATTCACGATAATGATGTAACAATCCCCTCCACATTACAACGCACCTTCCCCTTCTACTCGATACGAACTTTTCACTTCTTCGACAACTTCTAAATCGCGCAACTGTTGCAACACATCACGGTAATCTTTTAAAGATGCTTGATGCGTAACGAGAACAATTTCTGCCAAGTCTTTTTGTTTTAAAGGTAATTGTAAAATTTTCTCAAAACTTACTCCACGTTCTGAAAAAAGTGATGTAATTTTCGCAAACGCTCCAACTTGATCTTTTACATGAATGCGTAAGAAATATTTCGAGTATATTTCGCTATCGTCTTTTAACTGCTTATCGTATTGTGGGGTAACTGCGCTTCTCCCATTTACCCCAAGGCGCATATTTTTCATTACGGCAACTAAGTCCGACACAACGGATGTTGCTGTCGGTAAGCTTCCTGCTCCCGGACCATAGAACATCGTCTCTCCAACCGCTTCACCGTAAACGTAAACGGCATTATACTCATCATTGACAGACGCAAGTGGATGTGTGTCCGGCAACAATGTCGGTTGCACACTCACTTCTACTTTCTCTCCATCTCGATGGGCAATACCAATTAATTTCATCGTATAACCGAGTCGTTTGCTGTAATTTAAATCTTCTTCTGTAATTCCAGTAATTCCTTTGACGTATACATCTTGCAAATCAATATTCATCGAAAAACCAAGGCGAGCTAAAATCGCCATTTTTCTTGCTGCATCTAGTCCTTCTACATCTGATGTCGGATCTGCCTCAGCATAACCGAGCGCCTGCGCTTCTGCTAATACTTCTTCATATTTTCTATTAAATTTACTCATTTTTGTTAAAATATAGTTTGTTGTCCCGTTTACGATGCCCATCATTTTTGTAATTCGATCAGAAGCTAATCCGTCTACAAGGCTGCGTAAAATCGGAATTCCTCCTGCGACACTTGCTTCATAAAACAAATCGCAACCGTGTTCAGATGCGACGGAAAGCAACTCTGTTCCATACAGCGCCATTAAGTCTTTATTTGCCGTCACAACATGTTTTCCGTTTTTTAATGCCTGTAATATATATCGTCGCGTTTCTTCAATGCCTCCCATGACTTCAATGACGACATCGATGTCTGGGTCATGAATGACTTCTTCTATGTTTGTCGTTAAGACTGACTCTGGCAAAACGACATCTCTTTTTTTATCGCGATCACGCACAGCAACTTTTTTTATTTCAACAGGGCAACCAATTTGGTGCATCAATTTATCTTGATGGTTTTTAATAATTTTCACCACTCCACTGCCAACCGTTCCTAATCCTAACAATCCAACTGATACGCTTTTTACCATCTTCCCCACCTCTTGTTTTTCCGTAATGAACATTTGTTTTTGTATAGTAGACATTATAGAGGATCTCCATTTCTTTTACAATCCTTATTTTCATTATCGTACCATATGAAAACGTTTTATGTTTAAAAATTTTCTAAAAAAATAAAAAAAGAGCCTATTGGCTCTGTACAGGTGTATAAGGCTCCTTTCCTTCTAGCACGGCTATCACGTTGCGACAACATAGTTGCATCATCGCGTACCGCGTTTCTTTCGTCGCACTCCCGATATGCGGCAAAGCAACAACGTTCGGTAATTGTAATAGCGGATGGTCCGAACGAATCGGCTCTTGTGCAAATACATCTAGCCCCGCACCAGCAATATGTCGGTTGATTAACGCATCATATAACGCTTCTTCGTCCACAACCGCCCCGCGTCCCGCGTTAATAAACATAGCTGATCGCTTCATTTTCATAAATGCTTCGCGGTTAAACAATCGATACGTTTCATTCGTTAACGGAGCTAAACAGACGACAAAGTCCGCTTGTTCAAGCAACGCATCAAACGAACAATACATCGCACCAAGTGTTCGTTCGGCTTCCATATTTCGTGAACGATTATAGTATAATACACGCATATGAAATCCTTTTGCGCGTTGCGCAACGGCTTGCCCGATTTTCCCCATCCCGACAATCCCAATCGTTTTATGGTGAACATCCGTCCCTGCAAGTAAAAGCGGACTCCAACTTTTCCATTTTCCTTCTTTTATAAACTCGGCTGCTTCAACCAATCTTCTTGCCGTTGCTAACAGGAGAGCAAATGTTAAATCCGCTGTTGTTTCTGTCAATACATCAGGCGTGTTACAAACAATGACTCCTCGTTTTTTCGCTGCCTCTACGTCAATATTGTCGTAACCGACAGCTACGTTCGCAACGACGCGAAGTTTCGGACTTTGTTGCAATAGCTCCTCATCAATGCGATCAGATAACATCGTAATTAATGCTTCCGCTCGGCTTGCTTCTTGAAGTAACACATCGCGCGGAACGACAAGATGCTCATGTGGCCACATGTTCACATCATATTTGTCATATAACGGTGCAACGACATCATCTGGTAGTTTTCTTGTAATAAAAACATATCGTTTTCCCATACCCTCGTCCCCTTTAGCATATCTTTATCCGCTTTATTGTACCATATTTATAACCAATCGAGACGAGGAATAGAGACAGTAGTCATATCATGAAAATGACGAAGTTTTTGTTCATATACGTCAGTCTCTTCAAATACTTGTCGTAATTGTTGCGCATACCGTTGTCGTATGTCACCTTCTGATCCATAGTAGTTTTCAATCGACTGAAAGTAATGAAGCGGAAATAATAATCGGGCATAAATCATTCGCCAAGAAAAACGGCTAAGCGATTGCACATGTTCATACGTTTGTAAAAAGCGCTCAATCGTTTCATCTGATTGTTTCGTTAACCACTGCTTACGAATCCATTCCGCAACATCGCGACTTGCGTGATCAAACACCCAATCCGTCGGTATTTTCCCCATTTCCCATGTTTCGGGCGGAAATTGTTCATGACAAATCGTCGGCATATCGCTGCGCATCGGAACTTCATCTAATTGTGTATCCATCACATATTGAACCGCATTTTCGGCAACACCTAAATAGTAAGGAAATGTCTCAACAAATTGTTCATCCACCTCATTTTTTTCGGAAGACCTCACTTGTAATTGCCAAAAATGTTCTAATTGATCGATTCGTTGTCCCCATAGTTCTCCCCATTTGCCAAATCGACTTCGGTCGGAAACATCATACGGATATGTGCGACCACGCTGATGAAATAAGGCGAGTTGTTGCGCGGTATCTCCTGTTTTCATTCGGTTTCCCATTCTCCATACACTCACTTGCTTTCCTTGTAACATGCCAATCAAACGTCCTGTTTTCGTTGGAAGCAACGTTGCAATCGTTTCGTCACCTTGCGTTCGCATATACATCGCCATGTAATATAACTGCTGAATATCGCTTTCTTTTTCATTCGTCGGCACCGCAATATATATGTCATTTCCGCTTCGAACGAGAAAGCGATCACCTACTTGTTCCATATGATCGACTCGAAAATAATAATCCATGCACATCCCTCCTTCCTTCATGTATATGTTTCAAAAATACGTATAAACTTCATAAGAGAGAGGAAATGAACGCACGTTTCATAAAAAAGTCACATACATTGTAAAAAATAAAAAACGAAATAGGTGAAGTTGGATGGAGGAAAAGAAAATAGGAAAAATGGAACAAATCGCACGACAATGGCTTGCTGATCGCGGGGTAACAATCGAACATATTGCTGAACTCGTTTATTATTTACAATCTAAATATCATCCTGACTTACAAATGGACGAATGTATTCATAACGTAAATCGGGTGATCGCTAAACGTGAAGTACAAAACGCGCTGTTTACCGGCATTCAGCTCGATATTTTAGCAGAGAAAGGTTTACTACAAGAACCTCTTCAATCATTTATCGCAAAAGACGAAGGATTATATGGGGTAGATGAAATTTTAGCTCTCTCCATCGTCAATGTGTATGGGTCGATCGGTTTTACGAACTACGGATATATCGATAAACAAAAACCGGGCATTTTACATCAATTAAATGATAAATCATCTGGTCAATGCCACACATTTTTAGATGATATCGTTGGAGCGATCGCTGCTGCTGCTTCAAGCCGTCTAGCGCATCGCGCCGCCCATGTCGAATAAATAGGAAAAAGGTGCCCAACTAGGCACCTTTTTATATGCGTTCCATCCATTCTTTTAACGAATCTACGACATACGTCGGTTGTCGGTCATACGTTTGCAACATTTCTTTCGTCGTCACACCCGTGTGAACGAGAAGTGTATCCATCCCGGCATTCATCCCTGCCATAATATCCGTATCATAGTTATCCCCGATCATTAACGTTTCTTCTTTCGGAACACCAAGCACTTCTAGCGCCTGCTCCATAATAATTTTTTCCGGCTTACCGATAAAAATCGGCTTCGTTTGTGTCGACACCGCAACGACAGATGTAAGCGACCCGTTTCCTGGTAAAAGTCCGCGCTCCGTTGGAATTGCAATATCTCCGTTTGTCGAAATAAACAGCGCCCCATTGCGAACAGCTAAACAAGCAATCGCTAATTTTTCGTAATTAATGCTACGATCAATCCCCATGACAACGACTTCCGCATCTTCATTTGCAAATGTAAATCCTTTTTCTTCAAGCGCACGACGAATACCGTCTTCTCCAATCACATAAACAGAGGCGTTCGGCTTCTTTTCATAAATGTAGTTTGCCGTGGCTTGACTTGTTGTAAATACTTGGTCTTTCGTTGCAGGGATACCGAATTTCCGCAACTTTTCTGCTACTTGTTCCGGTGTGCGAGAAGAATTGTTTGTTACAAATAAATACGGAATACCTTTTTCATGAAGGCGATGCACAAAAGCGCACGCTTCTTCAATTCGTTCTGTTCCGCGATACATCGTACCGTCTAAATCAATTAAATATCCTTTATATGTTTTCACTTTTGCCACTCCTTTTGACAACTTGCACGTTCAAACTTTAACGCAAAACAGCTGCACTTGTCAAAAAGAGCGCAACGAATGTCAACGATTGTTCATTTTTTTCGCTTAATATGGTAGCGACACGCGTCATCACCGTCAGCTAAACACGTTTTCGGAACAATTTCGGCTTCATGAATGAGCGTTTCAAACAACTGTCGCTCACATTCACAAGCAATCGGATACGCTTGAGCTACTTCTGCAATCGGACAGTTATGTTCAACTAACTCAAACGAACCATCATCGTGTTGTACCAATTCCGACATATACCCATGCTCATTTTGTACCGCCACAAGCTCTTTCATTTTCTCATCAAACGATTTATTGCCAAATTGTTGCTCATACAGCTTTTTCATCCGTTCTTGCCGATTTTGAAACAGCTCGGCTACCATTTGCTTTCCGCCCATCTGTTCTAAATCAGCTAAAAAATCGAGCATCGTTTGTTGATAGTGTCGCGGAAACCGTTGATGTCCTTTTACGCTTAATTGATACACGTTTGTCGGCCTTCCCATCGGCTGACGAACAAGCGTCGATTCAATCAGCTCTTCACGCTCTAACGCACTCAAATGACGGCGAACAGCCATCTCCGTAATTTGTAGTTGCTCCGCCATTTCACCGACTGTTAGCCGCTTTTGCACTTTTAACATTTTTAAAATTTGCTCTTTTGTGGAAGAGGTTTTTTTTCGCATCACTTTTCACCCTCTTCCATTTTATATGATTTTCCCTATACACACAATTTTTAAACATTTTCATTTAAAAAGGCGGACACAGGTCCAAGTTCATGATGTAAATACGTGCGAATAGCGGTCGGAAAAGATTGAAGAACATGGCGATAGTTTTGCAACGCTTTCAATAATTCGTCATGTGGTACATCGATGTATTGTTGCACAAGCGTTTTACGGAAATGGATGATTTGTTTTAATGCCTCGCCATCTTCATCCGAAAGAACACGCTCATCCACTAAAATGTCAATAATGTCCTCGTAACTTCCTGGATCGCGCATAATAAATCCATCAATCATCGCATTTCCAACATCAATGATTGATTCAATAATGACATGCCCGATCCGTTCAAGCGCTAGCTTCTCTATTGGCGTATGAAACGGTTGTTGGACATAGGAGACGACTTCCTCCATATATTTCAATGTTTTTTCGATTTTTTGGCGATCGACAAAATACATCATTCATCTCCCTTTCTGTTTTTTATTTTATTGTATCATAGCGCTTTCTTTTACACAGCTAACAGAAATTTGTTAAGATGAAGAAGCAACGACACACGAGATGGAGGGATGCCATATGGAACGTTTCTTTTTATATGACGATACGGTCGATACGAAAACACGATTTGTTAGCTTCGTTGGAAAAAATGAACGATTTGATTTAGCAATCGTCCAAACAGACCGTTTTTATGGGAAAGCGCTTGTCCTTGATTTACAAAGCAATCGATATGCGATTATCGGTTCAGATGACTTGCAACAGCCTGGGTATATTGAACACATATATAACTTAAATGAAGAAGAGGCAAACGAGTTGCGAAGCTTTTTACATGAAATCGTCGGTTAAGTGGTACGCTATGTAAAAAACGAAAGGAAGAATTCACATGACCGATGAAACATATCACGATTTTTCAACTGTGGAAGCGATGAAAAACTTCCTCGTACCAGAAACGTTGCCCGAAGGTCCATACGGTTCCCCACGGGGCGAACATGAACCTGTTCAAAATAAAAGTACCCCATGGCGAAAAGGGCAACGATATTACAGCGCGTTTAATTACGAGTATAAGTCGCTTCATCAAAACATTCCGCGCCAAGATCCAGGCGCACATCCCGTTCACGATGATCCGAACGAAAATAACGAGCAACCGTACTCATAAAAAATAGGTCAGGACGCCTGACCTATTTTTTCACTTTACGTAACACAAAATAAGCGCAACCGAAATTGCAATATTCAAACAAATATTCGGATAATGTACTTATTTTCGTATCATATGTCGCTTTTTGGTTATGGTCATCAAAAAAGCCACGCAAACGAAGCTGGTTATATCCCCAATCGCCAACAATGTAATCATATTTATTTAAAATATCCGTATAGCGCGCACGAAACGCTTCTTCGTTAAATCCGTTGCGTACATTTTCTACAAGCTCGTAACATGTATTATGAATGCAAATCATATATCTCACCTCTTCTTTCCATTTCTATCATAAAACATGTCTTTCTCCCAAGCAATCACCATTATAACGCTTTGAATAAAACGAACAATAAAAAAGAAGGGGGGAGTTGTTTTGCGGAATACATGGTTACTGACAGGAATTAGTACAATCGCTTTCTTATCTGGATGCGCTGGAATAAACGACGAATCCACATCTTTGTATGAGAAAAGCGGAACAACGATCAACGTTCGTTCAAGAAACGATTTATATAACGAACATGGTGTTCGAAACGGAATGGATTCGAGATTAACAAATTTCGGTTACGTGAGACATCAAAAAAGCCCAATTCCGGGCGATACAACACAGTATGCGACAATGCCTGTATTAAACAGAGAAAATGTTGCCGATTTAATTAGTAAACTGTGCACCCAACTTCCGAACGTTTATGACGTTGGGACGCTCGTCACAGACGATACCGTGTTTGTCGTTTACAAGACAGACAGTACAAATCGGTTTGAAACAGCCGATCAAGTGAAAAAAACAGCTATTTCTGTCGTTCCACGTTATTATCACGTATACGTTTCAGACAATCCGCGCATGTTTCAAGATATTGAACGATTCGGCCGTTTAGATGCAAATAGTCAAAATATCGATCAAGTTTTACAACAAACGATTAAAGAAATGCTCAAGTCGCCACAAGGTAGAAAAGTGAGCAGCGGAGAAAATGAAAACGGTGTGCAACGCGAAGAAATGAACATGATGCAATAACGAAAAAGGATGTCCCACATACATGAAAGGGACATCCTTAATTATATGTTTACTCATTCGCTTTTGCCGATTGTACTTGCTCATCAGCATGATAAGAAGAGCGGACGAGCGGGCCAGACTCACAATGACTAAATCCTTTCGCTAACGCAATTTCTTTTAACTCCATGAACTCATGCGGATGGTAATATTTCTCTACCTTTAAATGTTTTTTTGTCGGTTGCAAATATTGCCCGATCGTCAAAATATTCACCCCGACTGCCCGTAAATCGTCCATCGCTTCTAAAATTTCTTCTTTTGTTTCACCAAGCCCGACCATTAAGCTTGATTTTGTAGGAATATCCGGTTGCATTTCTTTCGCACGGCGCAAAAATTCAAGTGAGCGTTCATACGTTGCGCGCGCACGAACGCGCGGAGTGAGGCGACGAACTGTTTCAATATTATGATTTAAAATATCAGGACGAGCGTCCATTAGCGTTTTTAAGTTTTCATATACACCACCCATATCAGACGGCAATACTTCAATCGTCGTCAACGGATTTTTCCGTCGAATAGCACGTACCGTTTCAGCAAATACAGCTGCACCGCCATCTTTTAAATCATCGCGCGCAACAGCAGTCACAACAACATGTTTTAAATTCATTAAACGAACGGATTCAGCAACACGCTCTGGTTCTTGCCAATCTAGCTCCGTTGGCAATCCTGTTTTCACAGCGCAAAAGCGGCAAGCGCGCGTACATACATCGCCTAAAATCATAAACGTCGCTGTGCGACGAACGGCCCAACATTCATGAATATTTGGACAACGCGCTTCTTCGCACACCGTATGCAATTGTTTTTCGCGCATCATTTTTTTCAAGCCTGTATAATGTTCATTCGTATTTAACTTTATTTTTAACCACTCTGGTTTGCGAAGGTGCTGTTCTTTTGTTGACATCATTTTCACGCTCCACTCGTTAATGTACATTACCCATTATACGAGTTATTGCCTTACAATACAAAACAGTTTGTTTTTCCAACATTTTTTATTTATGAAAACAGTCGATTACCTCAAACTAATGATATGAACATCGGAGAAAGGAGAAAGAATGCGTGAAAACATTATGGTGCATAATCGTTTTTCTTCTCATTCCGTTCCAATCATTCGCTGCTGCACCAAATGATTTGTATGATCAACGAATGGAACTTTATAAAAAAGCAGAAGCCATTTCGCTCATTCCGTGGTACTACTTCGCAGCTGTTGATCAATATGAACGGAGCATTCGCCAAGCGCGCCGCGATTTACCAAAACCAACTGGAATTATCGGTATTTACATCCCCCCTGAACGATGGGCTGGGCCACTCAATCAAAATAAAGAAGATCAAAATCCATTTACAATTAGCCAATTTGGTGGAATGGGGATAGATGGGAATGGAGACGGTATCGCTGATCGAACAAACGATGAAGATGTATTATTTGCGTTTGCTCGCTTTTTACGATCATACGGCACAGACCATACACATATTAAAATGGCGCTGTGGGACTATTATGAGCGAAGCAAAACCGTCGATATCATTTTAGGAAAAGTAAAGCTATATAAACATTTTGGGACGCTACAACTCGATCAATATGCCTTTCCAATTCCAAGACGATTTGAATATAGTTATCGCAGTACGTGGGGAGATGCACGCGGATGGGGCGGACGACGGATTCATGAAGGAACAGACATTTTTGCACATTACGGTACCCCTGTTCGCTCAACATGTTACGGTATCGTTGAATTAAAAGGATGGAATAAATACGGAGGCTGGCGCATCGGCATTCGCGATATAAACAATACGTATCATTATTTTGCGCACTTAAATGGATTCGCTAACGGCTTAGAGGAAGGAACGATTGTAGAGCCCGGCATGTTGATCGGTTCAGTCGGAAGTTCTGGTTACGGACCACCTGGCACATCAGGTAAATTTCCGCCGCATCTTCACTACGGCATGTATAAAGATAACGGCTATACGGAATGGTCGTTTGACCCATATCCTTACTTAAAACAGTGGGAACGACAAGAACGCATGAAAAAAAGATGAGGCATTTGCCCCATCTTTTTTATGATTGCCGACTTTTCTTTACTGCATGAGCGACGCTCGCAGCAAAACCTCCCCAAATAATTACCATACCGACAAGCATCATAATAAGTGCACTTGTTTCCATTAGCTTGAAACCTCCTTGTCTGTCGGAACGGAAAGCACTCCATCTTTCCAACGTTTTACTGAAAGAACAAAACCGAGAACGATGACAAGCGCCGCAACAGTCCATCCGTATTTAACGACGAATAACGTATCGTATCCACCATAATTTTCTTTCACATTTGTTTTAATGCTATCAAACATCATGTATCCTAATACAATTGGTGTGACAACAGAGAGCGAAATTTTCCACCATGCGCCTACCATAATATCTGATACGCTATTTGCATGTGTTTGAAGGGCATTTAGTTCTTTTAACACCCATGCAATGACAACTACTTCCACTAATCCAACAAGCGCAACGCCAAAGTTGTTAATGAAATAGTCAACGACATCTAAGAAATATAATCCGCCGTTCGAAGCGAATATTAATGCGATGAGCGCAGCTACTCCACCACCGCCGAGAACAGCTTTCGTTCGAGATATACCAAACTTTTCTTGAATCGCTGAAACATATGTTTCTGAAATCGAAATAAGCGATGTCAGTCCTGCTAATGTTAATGAAAGGAAAAATAATACTCCGAAAAACTCATTGAATGCAGGGAACTGGTTAATAATTTGTGGGAAGACGACGAACGCCAATCCAACGCCACCTTTCACAACTTCGCTTACTTCTACGCCTTGTTGTTGCGCTAAAAAGCCAAGGACGCTAAATACGCCGATACCAGCTAATAACTCGAATCCTGAGTTTGCAAAACCGGTAATAAATGCGTTATTCGTAATATCAGATTTTTTTGGTAAATAACTTGAATAAGTAATCATAATAGCGAACGCAATCGATAAGCTAAAGAAAATTTGGCTATATGCAGCAAGCCATACTTTTCCGTTCATAATTTGATCCCAATTTGGTTTGAAAAATGCATTTAATCCTTCGATCGCTCCGTCTAACGTCACAGCGCGAATGACGATAATAAAGAAAAGAACGATAAGCGTTGGTAAGAAAATTTTATTTGCGACTTCAATTCCTTTTCGAACACCTTTATACAAAACGGCTAAGTTAATGATCCAAACGAGAAGAAGTGGAATGAAAACAGCTGGAACTAAACTTCCGAACGTACCCGGTGTTTCTGCTAATTTCAAATATTCACCGAATAAAAAGTCCCCTGTATTTTCTCCCCATTTCGATGTAAATGCAAAATACGTATAAGACATCGCCCATGCAATAACGACGGAATAATACGTTGAGATAACGAATGAAATAAGGACTTGCCACCAACCAATCCATTCTGTTCCTTTGCTTAGACGGGCGAACGTTAACGGTGCTGAACCGCGATACTTATGTCCAAGCGCAAATTCCAATATAAGAATTGGAATACCTGCTGTTAATAATGCGAATAAATACGGGAGAAAAAATGCCCCTCCACCATTTTCATATGCAACAGCCGGAAACCTCCAAATGTTTCCCAATCCAATTGCCGAGCCAGCAGCTGCTAAAATAAAGCCAGCGCGTGTGCCCCATTGTTGACGACTCTCCATAATAAAATACCCTCCTCAGTCAGTTTTTCATTTTTTCATATCATTACGTAATAAAAAGATGAACACCTCCTCGTTCGATTATTTTAATTTTTCAGACTTTTTTGTTTCATTTTAGTTTTAAGTATATCAACGGACAAGCCTTTTGTCAAAATAATATTTTAAAAAATAAAATTTTCAGAATTTTTTATTATTCAACTGGAATTTCAATTGACGTATTTCCTTCCCCACCTTGATTATAAAATTGTGGAACTTCCCCTTGAATAATTTGAATCGCTACAGGAATGTCGTTTTGAATCGTTGCCGTTTTTGTTGCAAATGGAATAATAATTTGCACGTTGACTTCGATATGAATTGCTATTTCTATTAAAGCATTATTTATGCCAAACGGACGTATATTTTTATTTACATCCGAATGAACATCCCCAATAACGTAAAAACGAACCGGGATGCGCGGTCCTAAATTTCCTAACAATACGTTATTCGTTGCTTGTCCGAGCGGGATATAATAGACGATTCCTTGTTCTTTTTCTGTTTCAATTTGAACATCTGGAAACTCAAGCGCGGATAGTTTTCCTTCTGATGCCGCTTTTAAATTTCGTTGAACACGATTTGTCGTTTTAGCTAATACTCGATTCACAACGGTAGCATTAAAATCGATCGCAGAAATTTTCCCATGCTCATCTTTTTCAATTTTGATAAAATTTTCAACGCGAAAGTCGTCCTCAGCAATTTGTTGATTAATCGCATTATTGATCACTAAATTCGCTAAGCGGCGCGTTTCTTTCTCTGCGATCGCCATCAGCGTTGGTTCGATTCCTCTATTAATAAACCAAAGGCTCGCAACAGTCGAAATGATAAAAAAAACGAAAGTAATTAAAAAAATATAGCGGATGGGTAGCGGTTTTCTTCTTTTACGTAGTTGTTGATACAACAAAAATCCCCCCTCTCACGCTATATGTATGCGATCAAGCAGGGGATTATTATTTTATTTCATCAGGAGCAAGGCGTCTTTCCCTTTCATGCCACGTGAAATACCTAATTGTTCAGCAGCAAATGTAACAGACTCAAGCGGTGCCTCTAACAGTTGATCAATTGTCCGCACTCCTACCGCTCTTCCAGCTACAATGCCACGGTCGCGCAATTTTTCGTTTAACAAAGCCACATCTAACGCCCCACACATAATATATCCTTTATCATTAGCAACAGCTAACAACGTCGTTTTAGGCAACTGAACAGAAATGGCCGTAAACGGCTCTCCGTCAATCCATAACGGCTTTAATTCGATCATATATTCACGCTCCTTTCTTTTATTCAATGTATGAATAAAAGATCGAAGGGTGCCTATTGATACATGTTTTTTAGCTTCCACGCAAGCACATCCCGCAACATTTCAGGCATGTAATATTTCTTTTTCGCACGATATATTTCTGGATACAAGTGTCCGAACGTAAACATATCAATTGTTGCGACCGCATACGTTTTTTGCTCATCAATTGGCTGATGATGAATCAAAATGCGACGCACATGTGCTTGACCGTCCGACATGGTCTCTTTCTCAATTGTGACGCCATTGTACACCATCTGTCCCATCACTTCACCACGAAATCCAAATCCTCTCACCCGCAACTGTTTCATTTGTTCCGTTTCCGCTTGCAAAATGACCTCTTTTAATTCGCTTCCACGTAAATATACTTTGCACGGATTAATTGGGTGCGGACAAATGCGATGAATATCCCCTTTCGTCACAACGCCTTTTGGCAATGATGCAAGCAAAACACCCGCATTGACCATCGCTATATCACCTTCACACCATTCGTTCAACGCTTGCGCAAGAAGCGACGCAAATGGGGAAGGGGAAAACCAGTCCATATGTAACGGTTCGGGCAAATGCACAATCGGTTGTGCCAATGCATTTGTTGCTTGCTCAATCATATGATTTAATGTTTGTTTCGTTTCCGCACATTCATGTTCTAATGCATCGGTATGTTGGACATATGCGCATGACTCAACTTTTCGGCTATTTTTATCAATTGACAATGTTAAACATCCGACATATTGCGCAAACTTCCCTGCTCCACAAAGCAACGTTTCATTCACGCGCTTGCCATGTTCAAATACGTGATGTGTATGGCCACCTAAAATTGCAGTCAATTGTGGAAACATATGAGCCATTTTTTCATCATCACTTATCCCTAAATGAGACAATAAAACAATGGCATCTACTTTTTCCGAAAGTTGTTCAATGAGCTTAGCAACCGTATCAAACGGATCGGCAACACGCCATCCAAGCAATTCATAAAACGTCTGAAACGGAACGGTCACCCCAATAAACGCAACGCGAACATGTCCAAACGTCATCATAACATATGGCTTCATCCAATGCGGGCGCTCTCCGTTTTCATAAAATACGTTCGCCACGATGACCGAAAACGTCGCGTGCGTATACAACGTATCGAGCTGTTCATGACTAAGTGTTATTCCTTCGTTATTCCCGATCGTAACCGCATCGTATGCGGCATCGTTTAAAAGAATGACGTTTCCCTTTCCAGAGGATGCTTCCGTGATCGGATGAAATCGATCGATAAAATCACCAATATCAAGTAAAACCATATGCTCGCGATTTTGTTGATGCTTTTTTCTTACTGTTTTTAAATAATGAACAACTTTTGGCCATCGCTCAAAATGGCTATGCACATCGTTTGTATGATAAATATGTATTGTCTCCCTCAACGCTTGCAACACACCTTTCTTTTTTACAATCCAAGTCCTTGCATGATTAAACGAACACCAAGTAAAATAAGTACCATTCTTAATAACGTCACGACCGTTTTTCCTTTTAATCGTCGATTAAGCCACGCCCCACATTTCGCCCCAATCCATACGCCAGGAATAAGCGAAAGAGCAAACGTCCAAGCGACATTCCCCATAAAGACGTGCGTCATTGAACTAACAATAGATGATAAAAAGACGATAAACATCGATGTCGCAACGGCAACGTGAGGAGGAAATAAAAATAATAGCATCATCGCAGGCACCATAAGCGACCCGCCACCGATACCAAAAAATCCACCAACAAACCCGACAACAAACGCAATGAGCGTAGCGCTAAACGGATGATACCCATACGTCACTTCCTCCCCTTCATTCGTGACATATGTACGCACAACAGGAAACGTTCGTTTTTTAGATGGGGAGAAACGTGATTGAAACATAAGCAAAAACGAAACGGCAATGAGAAACAATCCAAAATAAAGCGAAAAATGGTGCATATGTACATGTTGATTCACCCATGCGCCAAGCATCGCCCCTGGTCCACTGCCGATGAAAAAAAACAAACCGCTTTTATAGTCAACCATTTTATGCTTCATATACGTTAAAGTTGATGATAATCCGTTAAAAATAATGACAACAAGCGATGTTCCGACAGCTGCTTGCGGTGAAATGGTCGGCAATATGTGCGCAGCACTAAAAAAAAGAAGCGCGGGAACGATAATGACCCCTCCCCCTAAACCGACAAGGCTACCAATCGTTCCTGCTAAAAGACCGATGATTAAAAGAAATATATATTCCATTTTTGATCCCCCATTATGAAAACAAATCTAATTGTCGCGGTGCCAAATTTGTATACTCAATGCCTAACAACTGCAACAACTGTTTTGCATTATGAGCAGCATCTCCGCCTGAGTTGTTGTTAAATAGTACGTAAATGTGTTTACATTTTGTTTGTAACATACGAATATGTTGTGCCCACTCTTGTAGCTCTTGCTCGTTGTAGCGGTATAAATAACGGACGGCACGCCAATTTTCATCATCTCTTTTATTCCAGCCTGCGACATTGCGTCCGTGTAGACGAATAAGTGTTTTATTTGGATCTGTTGGATGAAGAACGGTCGGTACCGATCCTTCCCCCGCTTGCGGTTCATCGCAAATGCTATGTATCCACCGCTCTTCCTCCATAAAACGCAACGTCTTCTCGTAAAACGGAGGGGAAAACCACGATTGATGACGAAATTCAAGCGCTACAGGAATATCTTTCATTCGCTCCCGACACCAACGCAAATAGTGAACATGCTCTTTTTTACAATCGAACCACGGCGGAAATTGAAACAATACCATGGCGAGCTTATTTCCTTGTTGAAACGGCTCAATCGATTGAAGAAATGCAGTAAACATCTCGTCTTTGTTTGCATATGGAATGTCGCCCCGTTGATGCCCCGTCATTCCTTGATACGCCTTCACGATAAATTGGAATGACGCAGGCGTTTCCGTCAACCATTTTTCAACGTTTTGACGCGGTTGAATGGCATAAAAATACGCATCAACTTCAACGGTTGGAAAGTGAGCCGCATATGCTTGTAACTTATCTTTTGGCGCAAGCCGAGACGGATATAAACTGTCATGGTCGCCCCATCCCGTTAATCCGACATAAATCATATTCATCACCTACATTCATCTTACCACAACATACAAAAAAAGCCGATGATCTGCATGGCGCAGATCATCAGCTATTTATTATCCAATGCTACCTTCCATTTCGAATTTAATGAGACGGTTCATTTCAACCGCGTATTCCATCGGCAATTCTCTTGTAAACGGCTCGATAAAGCCCATCACGATCATTTCTGTCGCTTCTTGTTCGGAAATGCCGCGGCTCATTAAATAAAATAGTTGTTCTTCCGATACTTTCGATACTTTTGCTTCATGTTCAAGCGAAATATTGTCGTTTAAAATTTCGTTATATGGAATCGTATCGGATGTCGATTGATTATCCATAATGAGCGTATCACACTCAATATTTGAACGGGAACCGTCCGCTTTTCGTCCGAAATGAACGATACCGCGATATGTGACTTTTCCACCTTGTTTTGAAATGGATTTGGATACGATCGTTGATGACGTGTTTGGTGCTAAATGAATCATTTTCGCACCAGCATCTTGATGTTGCCCTTTGCCAGCAATCGCGATCGAAAGGGTCAATCCACGTGCACCTTCTCCTTTTAAAACGACCGCTGGATATTTCATCGTTAATTTCGATCCAATGTTTCCGTCAATCCACTCCATCGTTGCGTTTTCTTCACAAACCGCGCGCTTTGTAACAAGGTTAAAGACGTTATTCGCCCAGTTTTGAATCGTTGTATAACGGCAATACGCGCCTTTTTTCACGATAATTTCAACGACCGCACTATGAAGCGAGTTTGTCGTATATACAGGCGCCGTACAGCCTTCGACGTAATGAACATGCGCTCCTTCATCGACAATAATTAACGTCCGTTCAAATTGTCCCATATTTTCAGAGTTAATACGGAAATACGCTTGCAACGGCGTATCAACTTTTACACCTTTTGGAACGTAAATGAATGAGCCACCCGACCAAACGGCTGAGTTTAGTGCCGCAAATTTATTATCTGTCGGCGGAACGACTTTTGCCCAATGCTCGCGGAACAAATCTTCATTTTCTTTTAACGCCGAGTCTGTATCTTTAAAAATGACCCCTAATTTCTCGAGATCTTCTTTCATGTTATGGTATACAACTTCCGATTCGTACTGCGCAGATACCCCTGCTAAATATTTTTGCTCTGCCTCTGGAATACCGAGTTTATCGAACGTTGCTTTAATTTCTTCTGGCACTTCATCCCATGAACGTCCAGATTTTTCTGATGGTTTAACGTAATACGTAATTTCATCGAAATCTAAACTCGATAAATCGCCACCCCATTGTGGCATCGGCATGCTGTAAAAAATATCTAACGCTTTTAAACGAAATTCAAGCATCCATTGTGGTTCATTTTTCATTCGCGAAATTTCTTCTACAATTTCGCGCGTTAATCCGCGCTCAGCGCGGAAAACAGATACGTCTTTATCGGCGAAACCGTACTTATATTCACCGATTTCTGGCATTTTTTTCGCCATTCCGTTCGCCTCCTTTTTTATGACTGTCCTTGTTGCCCGTGCAACCCTTTCTCCATCGCTTTCCAAGCTAACGTTGCACATTTAATGCGTGCAGGAAATTTCGATACGCCTTGAAGCGCTTCAATATCTCCTAAATCGATTGAATCGTCATAATCTTTCCCTTGCATCATGTCGGAAAAAATCGTTGATAACTTCAACGCTTCTTCAATCGTTTTCCCTTTAATCGCCTCTGTCATCATCGATGCAGATGACATCGAAATAGAACAACCTTCTCCTTCAAATTTCGCATCGACAATTTTTCCGTCTTCTACTTTTAACGTTAAATGAATACGGTCGCCACACGTCGGGTTGTTCATGTTTATATCGACGTGTTCCCCTTCTAATACCCCGCGATTTCGCGGGTTTTTATAATGATCCATAATCACTTGCCGATACAACGTATCTAAATGGCTATTAAAAGACATAGCTGAAATACTCCTTCGTTTTCTTTAATGCTGAAACGAGTGCGTCAATTTCTTCTTCTGTATTGTATAAATAAAAGCTTGCGCGTGCGGTTGCTGTCACATTTAGCCATTTCATAAGTGGCTGCGCACAATGATGACCAGCACGAACAGCAATGCCTTCCGCATCTAAAACCGTTGCTACATCATGCGGATGCACACCATCGATATTGAACGTCACAAGCCCTGCCCGCTCTTTCGGACCGTAAATCGTTAATCCTTCAATCGTCGCGAGCTGTTCAAGCGCATATTGCGCCAAACGATGTTCGTGCTCAGCGATATGATCTAAACCGACTTGCTCAAGAAAATCAATCGCAGCTCCTAAGCCGATTGCTCCAGCGATAATTGGTGTACCACCTTCGAATTTCCACGGAAGCTCTTTCCATGTTGACTCATACAACCCGACAAAATCAATCATTTCCCCACCGAACTCAACAGGTTCCATTTGCTCAAGCAAATGTTTTTTTCCATATAGTACCCCGATACCTGTCGGACCGCACATTTTATGGCCTGAAAACGCATAAAAGTCACAATCGATGTCTTGCACGTTTACTTTCATGTGCGGAGTGCTTTGCGCTCCATCAACAACAACAACCGCGCCGTTCTTATGAGCAATTTGGGCAATTTCTTTTACTGGGTTGATTGTACCGAGCACGTTGGATACGTGCATGACAGCTACAATTTTCGTATTCGGTGTCACCGTTTGTTCGACATCTTCTAATCGAATCGTACCATCTGGTTGTAGCGGGATATACTTTAACGTTGCCCCTGTTTGTTTCGCAACTTGCTGCCAAGGGATAATGTTGCTATGGTGTTCCATGTACGTAATAACGATTTCATCGCCTTCACGCACATGAGCTCGACCATAGCTTGCCGCCACTAAGTTAATCGCCGTTGTCGTCCCGCGTGTAAAAATAATTTCTTCCGTCGAGGCAGCACCGATGAAGCGGCGCACTTTGTCGCGCGCCCCTTCGTAGGCATCCGTCGCCTTTGTGCCAAGCGTATGCACACCGCGATGAACGTTCGAATTGTATTGGCGATAATAATTGTCAATCGCTTCAATAACCGACAACGGCTTTTGCGATGTTGCCGCGCTATCTAAATAAACGAGCGGTTTGCCATTGACTTGTTGATCTAAAATCGGGAATAGTTGACGAAGTTCTTTTACGTTCATCACTTAACTTTCCTTTCGATCACTTCAATTAATTGTTTTTTCACACGCTCAATTGGAATTTCATTCACAACAGGTGCTAAAAAGCCGTGAATAATTAATCGCTCTGCTTCCGTTTTCGGAATACCGCGGCTCATTAAGTAATATAATTGCGTTGGGTCCACGCGACCGACCGATGCCGCATGGCCTGCTGTCACGTCATCTTCGTCAATTAATAAAATCGGATTCGCATCTCCTCGTCCTTTTGGACTTAACATAAGCACACGCGATTCTTGTTCCGCATTCGATTTCGATGCCCCGTGTTCAATTTTTCCAATGCCGTTAAAAATCGATGTCGCTTCATCTTTGACAACGCCGTGTTTTAAAATGTAGCCTTCTGTATGTTTTCCGTAGTGAATGACGCTTGTCGTAAAGTTTTGCACTTGCTCACCACGGCTCACAACGACTGTCTTCGTGTCGCCGACTGATCCATCACCGATTAAGCGCGTAATGTTTTCTGAAATTGTATTTCCGTCATTCATTAAACCAAGCGCCCATTCGATGCGCGCATGACGCCCTGTCACACCGCGGCGGTTAACATAGACAGTCGTTCCCTTTGCCAAATTGTCTACCGCACCGAAAAATACTTGCGCATCATCTCGCGCAAACACTTCTGTAATGATGTTGACGATCGCTTCCGAACGTTCACATGTTGAAATGTAGTTTTCCACATACGTCACTTTACTGCCCACATCCGCAACAATAATGACGTGATTAAACAACGCTTCCGCTTTTTCATGCACGTACACCGCTTGCAACGGCACGTCAATTTGTACATGCTTCGGCACGTATACAAACACCCCGCTGTTTACAAGGGCAGCATGAAGCGCTGTCAAACGATGCTCATTTACTTTCACACCGTCCATAAAATATTTTTGCACAAGATCGCTATGCTCGCGAACAGCTGTCGCTAAATCAGTAAAAATGACGCCTTTTTCTTTCAACTCATCCGCAAGCGATACGTATGCACATGTATGGTCGCGTTGCACATATACGTTTTTTTGTTGTTCATCGATATCAATAAGCACTTTCACTTGCTCTGGCAACTCTTCTAAAGAAGAAAGCGGAGCGCTTTCAACGAGATGAGTAGAAAATTGTGTAAAGTTCCAACGATCGATTTTCGTTTTATCTGGCTTCGGTAAAGGAAGTTGTTCCGCTTGTGCAAGAGCTTGTAAGCGAACGTTTAAAAGCCAGTCCGGTTCTCCACGCCCTTCGGAAAAAGAGCGCACATACTGTTGGTCGAATGGTAGTTTCGTCTCAATCATCATAAATCCTCCTAACGCTTACGCTTCTTGCTCAACGACTTCATCTTCAATGCCTAGCTCTTTTTTAATCCAGTCATATCCTTCAGCTTCAAGACGTTGCGCCAATTCTGGACCGCCTGATTTCACGATGCGTCCTTGCATCATAACATGCACATAATCTGGTGTGATGTAGTTTAATAGGCGCTGATAGTGGGTAATAATTAAACAGCCAAATTCGCTGTTGCGCATCTCATTTACACCTTTTGCAACAACTTTTAATGCATCGATGTCAAGACCTGAGTCAATTTCGTCTAAAATTGCAATTTTCGGCTGCAACATCATTAATTGTAAAATTTCATTCCGCTTTTTTTCTCCACCTGAAAATCCTTCGTTTAAATAACGATGCGCCATATCTGGATTCATTTCTAAAAACGCCATTTTTTCATCTAATTGACGAATGAATTTCATTAATGAAATTTCATTTCCTTCTCCGCGACGTGCGTTAATGGCTGAACGAAGGAAGTCAGCGTTTGTCACACCACTAATTTCGCTCGGATATTGCATCGCTAAAAAAAGACCTGCGCGAGCACGTTCGTCTACTTCCATTTCTAATACGTCTTGCCCATCTAATGTAATGCTTCCTTTTGTCACTTCATATTTTGGATGGCCCATGATTGCGGCAGATAATGTCGACTTTCCCGTTCCGTTTGGTCCCATGATGGCATGAAACTCGCCACCTTTAATTTCAAGGTTGACCCCTCTTAAAATTTCTTTTCCATCAATTGCAACGTGAAGATCTTTAATCGTTAATGTTGCCATAAAAAAATACCTCCAGTTTCGCTTATGTTCATAAAAACGTAATTCTCATTTTATTCTCATTACAATTTTATAACAGATGAAAAGTATTAGCAACCTTATTGCAAGCATTTTGATACTTTTTTGTTTAGAAAGTTTGTTTACTTTATCACATATGTAAAAAAGGATAGGAGAGCCCTATCCTTTTAATGCGTGCGAGTAAATTCATCAATACATTGGCGAACGAGCGTGACTGCTTGGCTCATTGTCGTCCCGCCAGCTAACGCAGCAGCAACCGCACATGCTTCAAATATTTGTTCTTCTGTCGCTCCTTCATCGATGCATCCTTTCGTATGATAAATCGTACAATATTCATCTTGTTTAGCAACACTAATGCCTAATGCGATCAATTGCTTTTCTTTTTTCGACAACGCCCCTTGCGCAAAACACGCCTCTGTAAACGCATTAAACGTTTGCCCAACCTTCGGCATTTGTTGTGTAAACGTTCCTAGCCCTTGTTTATATTCGTGTAAAAATTGTTCCATCGACATAATCACTCCTCCTTCCTTTTTATCATGTGTCGTTTTCCGAAAAATATAAAAGGATGCCCGAATGGACATCCTTATTTTGTCGCTGGAATGACTGCACCGTTATACTTTTCTAAAATGAAGTCTTGAATGTCTTTTGATTGCAACACTTCAACGAGCGTTTGAATTTCTTTACGTGTTTCGTCACCTTTACGAACCGCAATAATGTTAACATATGGATTGTTTTCTGGTGACTCTACCGCAATTGGATCTTTCGCTGGGTCTAAGCCAGCATCTAACGCATAGTTAGCGTTAATTAATACCGCATCTCCCTCGTCATTTTTATATACTTGAGGAAGTAAACCGGCTTCGACATCTGCTTCAAACACTAAGTTTTTCGGATTTTCAACAATATCATCAACTGTCGCTTTCGTTTTATCAACACCATCTTTTAATTTAATTAAACCTTTTTCTTCAAGCATCGATAAAATGCGACCGTGGTCTGCAACAGAGTTGCTCATAATAATTTTTGCCCCGTTCGGTAGTTCTTCAAGGCTTTTATATTTTTTAGAGTATACGCCGATTGGTTCAATATGAATACCGCCAGCATTCACAAAATCATAACCATGTTCTTTCATTTGTGCTTCTAAGTAAGGAATGTGTTGGAAATAGTTTGCATCTAACTCTTTATCAGCTAACGCTTTATTCGGCAATACATAATCTTGGAACGTCACGATTTCTAATTCAATCCCTTTTTCTTTTAAAATCGGTTTTGCTTGTTCTAAAATTTCCGCATGTGGTACGTTTGATGCACCAACGACAAGTTTATTCGTTTTTTCTTCCGCACTTTCGCTTTTTCCGCAAGCAGCAAGCGCTAAAACAACAATTGCAGCAACAAGTAAAGAGATCCATTTTTTCATTTGTTTCTTCCTCCTTTTTATCGTTTATCTATTTTAGAAGTGACAAAGTCACCAATAAACTGAATAATAAAGACAATGACTAAAATGAGCACTGTTGCAACAAACGTAACATCGTTATTGTTGCGTTGGAACCCTTCTAAATACGCTAAATTTCCGAGCCCTCCAGCGCCAACAACTCCTGCCATCGCTGTATATCCGACGAGCGCAATCGCCGTCACTGTAATTCCAGATACAAGTGCTGGAAGCGCTTCTGGGAGGAGCACTTTCCAAATAATTGTCGATGTCGTCGCACCCATCGCTTTTGCTGCTTCAATGACACCTTTATCGATTTCACGAAGCGCAATTTCCACCATGCGCGCATAAAACGGTGCGGCACCGATAATGAGTGCTGGCAACGCAGCGTTTGCTCCAAGAATCGTGCCAACGACAAGTTTTGTAAACGGAATAAGCAAAATAATTAAAATAATAAACGGAATCGAGCGGAAAATGTTGACGAACGACGCAATGGCACCGTTAACGAGACGATTTTCCCATATGTTTCCCTTAGACGTTAAAAACAGCAATAAACCAAGTAAAATGCCAAGCACAAATGTTGCTATAACAGAGATAGCTGTCATATACAATGTTTCCATCGTCGCCGCCCATATTTTATCCCAAACGACGTTCGGGAATAGTTCATTCCACATTCGCCAACACCTCCGCTTCCACTTCTTGCTGGCGAATAAAAGCGAGCGCTCGCTCAACTTCTTCATTCGCACCGTCTAAATGAATGAACAACACTCCATATGAGCCATGATGCGTTTGTGAAATTTTGCCTTGTAAAATATTCACGTTTAAATCAAAATGGCGAATAAGTTGCGTGATGAGCGGTTGCTCAGCCGCTTCGCCGACGAATGTAAGTTGAACAACTTTGCCGTTTGGATATCGTTCAAGAAGATGCAACATCGCTTCTTTCGTTTCCTCCGGCTCCGTCACTTGTTGGACAAATCGTTTCGTAATCGGTTGCTGTGGCTTACGGAATACATGAAGCACTTCGCCCATTTCAACAATTTTTCCGTTTTCCATGACCGCTACGCGATCGCAAATTTTACGAATGACATGCATTTCGTGTGTAATTAACACGATCGTTAAATCGAGACGTTTATTAATATCGACGAGCAAATCTAAAATGGAGTCCGTCGTTTGTGGGTCAAGCGCTGACGTCGCTTCATCACATAGCAACACTTTCGGGTTGTTCGCTAACGCACGCGCAATGCCGACGCGCTGTTTTTGCCCTCCGCTCAATTGCGACGGGTATGCATTTTCTCTTCCTTGCAAGCCGACGAGTTGAATGAGCTCATCGACACGCTTCATCCGTTCCTCTTTCGGCACACCCGCAATTTCTAACGGGAAAGCAATATTTTCACACACCGTTCGCGACCAAAGTAAGTTGAAATGTTGGAAAATCATCCCGATTTGCTGACGAGCTTGTCGTAATTGTTTCCCACTAATTTTCCCCATATCTTTTCCATCGACAATGACTTCACCGCTTGTCGGCTTTTCTAGTCCATTTAACAATCGAATGAGCGAACTTTTTCCCGCTCCGCTATAACCGATGATGCCGAAAATTTCTCCTTCTGCAATATGCAAGTTTACATGATCGACCGCAGTCACATTTCCGCTTGCTGCTTTGTATACTTTCGTTACATTTGATAAAGTAATCACGTCGCTGTCACCTTCCTTCCATGAAAAAAGCCTTTCTGTTCAAGAGAACAGAAAGGCGTTATCGTCCATTCTGTCTCTTATCTCTCAAAGCAAACGCTTTGTGTGAATTGGCACCATTTCAGCAGCGCTGACGGTTGCCGGGTTTCATCGGGCACATCCCTCCACCTCTCTTGATAAGAGCGCTTTTAAACGCTTTATTCAGTTAACGTTTTAATGCATTCAAGGACATTTTTAAACTACGAAAGTGATTATATCATCGAAAGAAGGACGGTGTCAATAAAAATTTTTTCAACTATTTCCCGTCATGATTAAGTGAACTGAATATATATATCATTGAGGAATCGCTACTCCTAGGATGTCGGGCTACGAACAACCCTCTGCTTTTGTTATGTAAACAGTGTGAGAGGCTTACCCAAAACGCATTAGCGTTTTAGATCAGCCTCTTCAGTTCAAAAAATGAAGTTAAACTTTCCAATTGTAGGCATACATAGTTACATGACAAACGGATCCTTTAATTACATTCTTCTTTTGTAATTTTAATCGTTACGTACACTTTATGAAAGGAGTCATAGTAGTCAGCTTGTGCAACACTAGAGGTATACCATTTATCAACTAATTTTAAGTAAGAATCAGTGTTTTCTAAAGAATAAATCCCCGTAATAGTAGAAGTCTTAGTCGTTAGATTTCGATCGTACGTAACTGTCATCGTCACTGTACCATACATACTCTGAACCGTTTTTGTTTCTTTATTTCCTCGGACAATCGTATCAAGTGGAGCAATTTTTGATTTTGAATTGCTTAATTTTGCTATTGAACTCCCTACTGCAGGAGTAACTGTAATTGTTACATTCCCCTCTTTATATACTCGTTTCGGGAGCGTACTAGCTTCAGTAGTAATTAACGACCCAAAAAAACCATCTAATAACAGAGTAGCAGTTAGTGCTAGGGTAGCAACTAAAATAAGCCTTCTAAATTGCCTTTTCATTATTTTCTCTCCTCACATAGTCCAATTGTAATGCTAGTTCTCCGCTACTTGTCCATAATGAGATAGACTTGTACATTAGCGCCAGTTAAACATCGGTATCATGAATATAAGCAGGAATTTTTATTTAGCTGATTACTCACCATAGGTACAACATATTGTATAAAAATCGGACGTTCTTTATCTCAACTTATACATTGCTCATACTCCTCCGCTTCTTCTCCCAAAAATAGCTGATCAGCTATTTTCATTTTACCAAAAATAGAAAAGAAAAAAATCCGTATTTTCCGCCAATTTTTTGACGAAAATCCGCCAATTTCTTCAAAATAAATGACAAAGTTTATTAAATGAAGTAGAATCTAGTAAAAAATAATGGAGGGGAAATCGCATGACTATTCGTACATTGCTTATTGATTCTGATCCTATCTATTTGCTTGGGTTGGAAAAATTATTGGAAAACGAAAGTAACATAACAGTTATCGGTTCTGTTTCTTGTCTTGATTCACTAGATACTCTCATACATATACATGTACCAGACGTCATTGTAATAAATGTACACATGCACATAGCAAAAGCATGGGACTGGGTAAAAAATGTGAAGGAGACACATCCCACGATAAATATCATTATGCTATGCAACTATCCACCGCTCGCCTTATCTGCGTACGAAGCAGGTGTATCCGGCGTATTGTCAAAAGAAAAAGTTTCCACTCATTTAGCACATGTGATCCGATACAGCAACGAAGGAGAAAAACTTTTTTTAGCGGATAATGAAACTGCGTATTTAACAAAGCACGGTTTAACAAACATGGAAATCGATATATTACAAATGTTAGCGGATGATCAAACGAGTACACAAATTAGCGAACAGCTAATGATAAGCAAACGAACAGTAGAACGTCACCTTTCTTGTATTTTCGAAAAACTAAAGGTTTCGTCACGAACTGGAGCGGTTGCGGAAGCGCTACGGTTACAACTCATAAAATGAAAGGTGCTAGTCGAAATATATAACTAGCACCTTTCATACCTACACTTGCGAATATACAGAACGAATACCTGTCGCCGCTTCAATTGCCTGCTCTAAGTCTTCAATTAAATCGTCCACGTTTTCGATTCCGACTGATAAACGAATCATATCTTCCGTCACACCAGACGCTTGTAAATCTTCTCCGCTTAGTTGCTGATGCGTCGTGCTTGCTGGATGGATGATTAAACTTTTTGCATCGCCGACGTTGGCGACATGCGACCAAAGTTTAACGTTGTTAATTAATGTCGCCCCCGCTTCACGACCGCCTTGAATGCCAAAGACGACGACTGCACCTGCCCCTTTGGGCATATATTTTTTCGCTAACTCTTTTGCTGGGTGATTGTCATGCTCAGGATATAACACCCAATTGACTGCTGGATGGTTGTCTAAATACTCAACAATTTTTCTCGTGTTGGCAATATGTTCTTTCATGCGTACGTGTAACGTTTCAAGCCCTAAATTAAACTGAAATGCGTTGAACGGGCTCATCGCTGGTCCTAAATCGCGCAATAGTTGCACGCGTGCTTTCACGATATACGCTGCTGCACCAATGTGTGCGTATACGAGATTATGGTAGCTTGGATCTGGTGTCGTAAACGATGGAAACTTCGGCGAATTCCAATCAAAATTTCCACCGTCGACAATGATGCCTCCTAGCGTCGTCCCGTTGCCAAGCAACCATTTCGTCGCAGAATGAACGACAATGTCTGCTCCATGTTCAATCGGACGGCAAAGATACGGCGTCGCAAACGTATTATCGATAATGAGCGGGACACCTGCTTCGTGGGCAATGTTTGCAACCGCCTCAATATCTAACACATGCAAACTCGGATTGCCGATCGTTTCCGCAAAAATAGCTTTCGTTTTCGGTGTAATTGCAGCGCGGAAATTTTCTGGGTTAGCTGGATCGACAAAATGAGTTGTAATGCCGTATTTCGGTAACGTATTTGCAAACAAATTGTACGTCCCTCCATACAGCGTGGAAGCAGACACAATATCATCTCCTGCTTGAGCGACGTTTAAAATGGCCATCGTAATCGCCGCCATGCCGCTCGCCACTGCTAAAGCCCCTACACCACCTTCAAGCTTTGCTACTCGCTCTTCAAATACGGTCACCGTCGGATTATGAATGCGCGTGTAAATGTATCCTGCTTCTTTTAATGCAAATAAGTTTGCCGCATGCTCTGTGCTATCAAACAAATACGCATTTGACTGATAAATCGGTACCGCACGCGCTTTCGTTATCGGATCGGTTTGTAGTCCCCCGTGTACAGCAATCGTTTCAAATTTCATCATTTCTCCCCCTGAACGAATAATTGTTGAATATTTTGAATTTTAACACGATAAAAACTGCTCGTCAATGAACAAGATCGTACGGTTTAGCAAGAAAGAAAACTGACTCTAATAATAAAATGTGGCGAAACGATGCTGTGACGGACAATTCGTTTAAGCGAAGTTGTTGCTGAAGTTTTAACGATCCTTGTAGTAGTGACATAATGGCCTGTGCGGAACCACGAATCGATATGACCCGATCCTCGTTCGCTTTTTCAACGCGTTGAATTCCTTCTTTTGATATGCTTAATAAAATTTGCCCGCTTTCCCATTGCAATTGAATATATAAACCGTCATTTGGTAAAATTGGTGTTAACATATTCATACAACCGCCCCCGTCCCATGTATTGTCGTATTCATTGTTTCCATACGAAGACGGTGAGTTCCTTCTATAACTGCTCGACAAATGTCTTCCTTCCTCGTCAATTTCCCAAGAAATATGTCGAAAGCTGGCTTATTCAGCCAGCTTTCGCAACGTTTCATATACATGTGGAACGGAATGAAAGGCGTATATTTTTTTCACGAGTTTACCACGTTTAAAAATAAGTAAGCATGGAACGCTTTCAATATGCCATTCGATCGCTTTGTCAGGCACATAATTTAAGTCTTGACGCTCAAACGTGACAGTTGGCAATAACTGTTCAAGCACATCAACCATACGGCTTGCCACTTGGCATGTGCCACATAATGGCGTGTACATATAAACGACCTTCACAATCATCACACAACTTTCTACAAATATTGTGCGTGTACATCGATATTTGCGCTTAATAATACGACCGCAATATGATGTTTCGGAGCAGCTGCAACTTCACGATACATTTTATCAATATATAAATGCTCAGCTTCCGGAAACTCACGGCGAAGTTGGCGACGCAATTTTTCTCCCGCCTCATCAGAGTCAACTAAAATGTACACATCTTTATCATACAAAGCTTCGATTAATTCATCAAGTTTGGCGGTACCGAGCGTTCCGTTTGTGCATATAATTTCTACTGGCTCACTAATAATGCTCTCGATCTTTCTTTTATCTGACCGCCCCTCGACAATAATCACTTTTTCCACTTCAATGATCGCCATCGTCATCACCTTGCACATTCATTTATGTATATTATATTCGTTGTCGTTCACTTTTTCTCCTTTTATGAAATCGAAAAGGACAGCGATGCCACTGTCCTTAACACCAACCACCTTCTGTGTCGCAATCCACATATTTCGCATCTGGATGTTCAGTAACTGTCACCGTTTTCAAAATGCGCCCTTGTTGTTCTACATATCCGCTTTTCAGCTTGAATTCGTTCGTTTCCTGAGCAAACTCTCCAACACATTCGTTGTCATAAAACAGCTGAAAACTTCCATGCTTATTTAATTTCCCAACAACATCGTTTGTAATATCAATTGTTTTTTGTTTCAACAAAAAAGACACCCCTGTGTTGTAGGGTGCCCTGCGATTTGTTTTTTAGTCTTGATTAATCATTTGTTCGTATTGTTCAGCAGTTAGTAGGTTGTCTACTTCGCTCATATCGCTTGGCTCGATGACGATCATCCACGCTTTATCATACGGTGATTCATTCACGTACTCTGGATTATCGTTTAACTCTTCATTCACAGCTATCACTTTGCCACTGATCGGTGCATATAGTTCAGATACTGTTTTTACTGATTCAACACTACCAAATGGCTCGTTTGCTGTAAGTTGTGCGCCGACTTCTGGCAACTCAACAAATACGATATCGCCGAGTTCCGATTGGGCAAAATCTGTAATACCAATGCGAACCGTATCCCCCTCGACACGCACCCATTCATGTTCTTGTGAATAACGCAGCTCTTTTGGAATGCTCATCGTTGTCCCTCCAACACATTGTTTTCCTTTTCATCATACACGATTTTCGACACGATTTCACGACAATTTAAACATTTCATGATATTTTTGTTCGTCAAATCCGACAATGACTTGCTCTCCATTTGTGATGATTGGACGCTTAATTAACATGCCGTCCGATGACAACAATTGTAACATTTCTTCTTCTGTCATCGTCTTTAATTTGTCTTTTAATCCAAGTTCACGATACTTCATGCCACTCGTATTAAAAAATTTTTTCAAATCAAGCCCACTTTTTTCATATAACGTCCGCAACTGCTCTTTTGACGGGGGCTGTTCTACAATATGTACAGCTTGTACGGAAATGTTGTTGTCATCTAGCCATTTTTTCGCCTTGCGACATGTGCCGCATTTTGGATACCAATAAAATGTCGTCATTTTCTCACCTCATCATCCTTATGTACAATAACAAAGCGAAAGTACCAGACGATGTGTCTGGTACTTCCATTATTACACAACATATCGCTCTGCTTCAATTAACGTTGCTGCCGCCTCACGTTTTTTCGCAATGACGTTGATTGGCGTATGGCGCGTTAATTTCCGCAACGCCGATAGCATCATGCGCAACATGTCCCCATGTTCCACAGCAACGATCGTTTCTTTCGCATGCGCTTCAATTTCGTTAAACGCCTCTTGGCAGAAAATTTGTGTATACAATACTTTTTGTTTATTTTTCTCAACCCCAGATTGCGCAATTGCTTTTTCCGTACGCAATAGTGCTGACTCCATCGCATACACGTTGCTGACAATATCTGCAATATTTACAAGCACTTCTTGTTCTTTTTCAAGTTTCGGACCGAATTTTTGAGCCGCTAATCCTGCGATCATTAAAGCAATTTTTTTCGCGTTGCGAACAAGATATTTTTCTTGTTCAAGCACGCCATCGCCTACTTCTTCAGGCATAAGCATCATTAACTCTTCTTGCAGTTGTTGTGCTTTTTGTAAAAGTGGCAATTCACCTTTCATCGCCTTACGCAAATACATACCTGGCACAAGGAGGCGGTTAATTTCGTTCGTTCCTTCGAAAATACGATTAATGCGCGAATCGCGATACATGCGCTCAATTTCGTATTCTTGCATGAAACCATAGCCACCGTGAATTTGTACGCCTTCATCTACGATGTGATCGAGCATTTCTGTCGCAAACACTTTATTTAACGAACATTCAATCGCATATTCGGCGATCGCTTTTGCCGTTTCTTTTCCATCTTTTGCTTGTTCATCTGTTAATTGTCCCATGCGCGCTTCAAATAAACCGACTGTGCGATAAACGGAACTTTCAGCTGCATACAATTTCGATGCCATTGTTGCTAATTTTTCTTGTGTTAACGAAAACTTCGAAATTGGCGTTTTAAACTGTTGACGTTGATTTGCATATTGAATCGTCACTTCAAGCGCACGTTTTGCTCCACCGACAGCACCAACACCGAGTTTATAACGACCGATATTCAAAATGTTAAACGCAATGACGTGACCTTTTCCAATTTCGCCAAGTACATTTTCTTTCGGAACGAGGGCATCTTGTAAAATTAATGTGCGCGTCGATGAGCTTTTAATGCCCATTTTCTTCTCTTCTGCGCCTGTCGATACGCCTGGGAATTCGCGCTCAACGATAAATGCTGTAAAGTGTTCACCGTCTACTTTTGCGTACACAACAAACACATCAGCAAATCCAGCGTTTGTAATCCATTGCTTTTCTCCATTTAAAATGTAATGCGTACCTTCCGCATTGAGTTTTGCTGTCGTTTTTGCACCGAGCGCATCCGAACCAGAACCTGGCTCAGTTAACGCATAAGCAGCAATTTTTTCGCCTGTCGCAAGCGCTGGTAAATATTTTTGTTTTTGCTCTTCTGTTCCGAACAAGACGATTGGAAGCGAACCGATTCCGACGTGCGCACCGTGCGAAATAGAGAAACCTCCAGCGCGCGCCATTTTTTCAGCAATTAATGCGGAGCTAATTTTATCTAAGCTCAAGCCGCCGTATTCTTCTGGCACATCTGCGCCGAGCAATCCAAGTTCGCCTGCTTGTTTTAAAAGAGCAACTGAGCGATCAAATTCATGATTTTCTAAATGCTCAAGTTGTGGCAACACTTCATTAACGACAAATTCTTCTGTCGTTTTCGCAATCATTTTTTGTTCATCTGTAAAATCTTCTGGTGTAAACACTTGATTTGGCGATATATCTTCAATTAAAAAGCTACCACCTTGCGCAATTTGTAATGCTTTTTCCATTGTTTATTCCCCCTCTTATAATAATTCAAATACGCCAGCAGCACCCATGCCGCCACCAATACACATCGTGACAATACCAAATTGTTCGTTGCGACGACGCATTTCATGTAAAAGTGTCAACGTTAACTTCGCTCCGGTGCAACCGAGCGGATGACCGAGAGCAATCGCTCCTCCGTTCACGTTCACCTTTTCTTCATCTAATCCGAGTTCACGAATGACTTGAATCGCTTGCGATGCGAACGCTTCATTTAATTCAATTAAACCGATATCAGAAAGCTCAAGTCCCGCAAGCTCAAGTGCTTTTGGAATCGCTGCAATCGGACCGATGCCCATCACTTCTGGTGGAACACCTGCCACTGCAAACGAACGGAACTTACCAAGTGGTTGTAAACCGAGCGCTTTCGCTTTTTCGTGATCCATGACCATCACCGCAGCTGCTCCGTCACTCGTTTGCGAAGCGTTTCCAGCTGTTACTGTTCCGTTTACCGAAAACGCAGGACGCAACTTCGCAAGCGTCTCCATATTTGTGTCTGGGCGAACCCCTTCATCTTGACTGAACGTCACCTTTTTTTCTACTAATTTATTATTTTCAATATGACGGACAGTCACATCAACTGGTACAATTTCATCGACAAATTTTCCTTCTGCAATCGCTTTTGCTGCTCTTTGATGGCTACGAACCGCGAATGCATCTTGTTCTTCCCGCGTCACACCGTACTTCATCGCCACTTGCTCAGCCGTATGTCCCATCGACATGTAGTACTCTGGCGCGCTTTCTGCGAGCTTCACGTTCGGACGTACGACATGCCCCATCATCGGCACCATGCTCATCGACTCCACGCCGCCAGCAATAATTGTATCCGCGTGTCCAAGCATAATTTTTTCAGCCGCATAAGCAATGGCTTGTAGTCCTGATGAACAATAACGGTTAATCGTGATCGCTGGTACCGTGTATGGCAAACCAGCAAGCGCACCAATGTTGCGCGCCATATTTAGTCCTTGTTCCGCTTCTGGCATGGCACATCCGATAATCAGATCATCAATATTTCCTTCGTAGTTCCCTGCTCGTTTCAACGTTTCTTTGACAACGATCGCCCCTAAATCATCTGGTCGGACGTTAGCTAACGTCCCTTTTTTCGCTTTGCCGACAGGCGTACGCGCTCCGGCAACGATGACCGCTTCTTTCACGTCAATCCCCCCTTAGTTTCTTAACGGTTTTCCTTTCACAAGCATATGTTGCATGCGCGCTTGTGTTTTCGGCTCGCCGACAAGGCTTAAAAATGCTTCCCGCTCTAAATCAAGCAAATATTGTTCGTCCACTTCTGTTCCGTACGGTACGCTTCCACCAGCAATGACGTAAGCAAGTTTTTTCGCGATTTTTAAATCATGTTCCGAAATGTAACCGGAATGATACATTCCTTGCGCACCGAGCAACAACGTCGCATAGCCTGTTTCCCCGACAACCGGAATTTTTTTGCGCACCGGTGGCTTGTATCCGCTCTCATATAACGCTAACACCGCTTGTTTTGCGTCATGAATGAGATGGTCGCCATTGATCGAAATGCCATCTTGCCCGTTTAAGAAATTCAATTCACGCGCTTCCGCGGCAGACGTTGATACTTTCGCCATCGCAATTGTTTCAAACACTTTATTTGCAACTTTTTGTAGATCAAATTCCACACCGTTCGGCATGCCGCTCAAATGTTTAATATACAGCTCTTTATTTCCACCGCCACCAGGAATGAGACCAACGCCGACTTCGACAAGTCCCATATACGTTTCAGCGGATGCTTGAATGCGTGAAGCTGGCAAGCAAATTTCCGTTCCGCCGCCAAGCGTCATCGCAAATGGGGCAACGACAACCGGTTTTGCGCTATATTTAATATTCATCATCGCTTGTTGGAATTGACGAACGACCATTTCGATTTCAAAATAGTTGTCATCTTGCGCTTCCATTAAAATCATCGCAAGGTTCGCACCGACACAGAAATTTTTCCCTTGGTTTCCGATGACAAGTCCTTTATAGTTGCGGTCAACTTCTTCTAACGCATAGTTAATCATTTGAACAATATCAAAACCGATCGCATTGTTTGGTGAATGAAACTCAAGTAACGCCACATCGTCACCGAGGTCGATCAAACTTGCACCACTATTTTTCTTAATTACCCCTTTTTGTTCTTTTAAGCGTTGAATATGGATGACTTTTTCGTTTTCTTCAACCGGTTTATATTGCCCACGGTCGTAGTACGATACTCGGCCATGTTCGTGTTTATAAAACGTTTCATGCCCTTTTTCCAACATCTGTTCTACCCATGATGGAACTTGACGACCTTCCGCTTTCATTTTTTCAACAGACTGCTTCACACCGATTGCATCCCACGTTTCGAAAGGACCGAGCTCCCAGCCAAACCCCCATTTCATCGCACGGTCAATCGCTACGATGTCATCTGCGATTTCTCCAAGCAGCTCAGCCGAATATAATAACGTTGGACTTAAAATGTTCCAAAGCAATTGCCCTGCCCGATCGTTCGCATATACAAGCGCTTTCAATTTATTCGTTGTTCCTTTTGCTTGTTTGCTCATTTCAACAGACGGTGCCTTCAATTTCTTCGTCGGTTCATACTCAAGCGTTTCGTAATTTAATTCAAAAATGTCTTTTCCTTTCTTATAGAAAAATCCTTGACCAGATTTACTGCCGAGCCATCCTTTTTCAACCATTGTTTTCATAAAAGATGGAACAGCAAATACTTCTTTTTCTTCACCTTCTACTTTTTCAAACACGTTGTTAGCAACGTGAATAAACGTATCTAAACCAACGACATCAAGCGTGCGGAACGTTGCGCTTTTCGGACGGCCGATTAATGGACCTGTTACAGAGTCAACTTCACCAACGCTATAACCGCCTTTCATCATTTCACGTACCGTCACAAGCAAGCCGTACGTACCGATCCGATTGGCGATAAAGTTTGGCGTATCTTTTGCAAGAACGACTCCTTTACCGAGCACGTTTTCACCAAATTGTTTCATAAACGCCACAACTGCCGGATCAGTATGTTTTGTCGGAATGACTTCTAATAGTTTTAAATAGCGCGGCGGATTAAAAAAGTGCGTGCCTAAAAAGTGCTTTTTAAAATCTTCCGATCGTCCTTCTGCCATCGCTTCAATGGAAATGCCAGATGTGTTCGAGCTGACAATACTTCCTTGTTTTCTTACTTCATCCACTTTTTCAAACACACTTTTTTTCACATCAAGCCGCTCAACAACGACTTCAATAATCCAGTCACATTCTGCTAAACGGTGAAAATCGTCCTCAAAGTTACCGACTTCAATGAACGCTAAATTTTCTTTCGACATGAGCGGTGCTGGCTTTTGCTTCATTAAACGTTCGACCGCTTGATTGACAATGCGATTGCGTACTTGTTTATGTTCAAGCGTCCACCCTTTTGCTTTTTCTTCGGCTGTCAACTCTTTCGGTACGATGTCTAACAACAATGTCGGAATGCCAACGTTCGCTAAATGCGCCGCAATTCCCGATCCCATGACACCGGAACCGAGAACAGCTGCTTTTTTAATTCGCATGCTCCTTCCCCCTTATCCGAATTGAATGAATGATCATTCATTTTCCCTTTATCTTAAATATAAATTATATTTCAAATTTTCGCAACAAATAAATGTAGCGAATTTTGTCAATGATTTAGGACATGATACGAAAGGAGGTGAGTTTGCGATGAAAATGAAAAAACACCCGTCTAAAGCAGGTGTGAGTGCTGCAAGTGTGAAAGGAAATGCTGGTCCGACGGTAGAACGTGATGGAGGCGGAAAGAAAACGAGCCAAAACCAACAATACGGAAAAGAAAATATGGGAAATGAATAAAGGTGGGAGATACCCACCTTTATTTTTTGAATATGCCTTTTAACACAAACGCCACATTGGCTGGACGTTCCGCTAGACGACGCATAAAATAGCCATACCAATCCGTTCCGTATGGAACATAGACGCGCATCGTATAGCCTTCGCGCACTAATTGTTCTTGGCGCTCTGGACGAATGCCGTATAACATTTGAAACTCAAATTGATTGTTTGGAATATTGTGCTCTTTTACCAATTGTTTCGTATATTCGATAATCGCATCATCGTGCGTAGCAACAGCTGTATAGTTACCATTTAACAAATGCATTTTAATAATCTTTTTAAAGTTTTCATCTACATCTTTTTTATCTGGAAAAGCGACTTCCGGCGACTCTTTATACGCACCTTTCACAAGGCGCAAGTTCGGATGATATGCATTTAAATCTTCAATATCTTTTTCTGTCCGATACAAATATGCTTGTAGTACCGTCCCGACATTGTCATACTCTTTTTTCAACTGTTTAAAAATATCAATCGTTTTTTGACAACGAGAATAATCTTCCATATCAATCGTAACAAATACGCCATGTATTTTTGCTTCATCTAAAATACGGCGCATATTTTTCATGACAAGCTCATCGGAAATGTCTAATCCCATCGATGTCATTTTTAGTGATAGTTGAGAATTTAATTGATTGGCGCCGATCGCACGAATCGCCTCAATCGAATGGTTCGCCATTTCATTGGCCTCTTGTTCATTATCAACAAATTCCCCTAAATAATCGATCGTGACCGCTAGTCCTTTACGATTGAGTTCTTTAATGACTTCCACTGCCCGTTCAATTGTTTCTCCCGCTACAAAACGCGACGCACCGAAACGAAGACCGTACCGTTTCGCCAATTTTGTTAACGTTTTATTTTTTGACAAAAACAAGAAAAAATCGCGCATGAGTTGTTCCATTGTTGTTTCCCCCTTTTGCAAGCGCATCCACCCGTATTGTAACACGTTTTCAGTAGCTTGAATATGTTTTTGTCGAATAATCATATTTTTTGTCTACATACGTATAACTATACAGCACGTGGGTAATATACAGTCGAACATGATTTTATATGGAGGGATGATCATGCAACAGCAAATAAACATGCATCAACATGGAATGATGGCTCAACCGCCTGAAATGATTTCAACAAAAGACGCTCTTTATTTAACGGATGCGCTCTCATGGAATTTACTTGCGATGAAAAAAGCACATTTTTTCGCTTCACAATGTCAAGATCAAGAAATTAAACAAGCGATTGAACGCGTTGGACAAATGCACCAGCGCCATTATCAACAATTGTTACATCAACTACAACCATCAGCGCATATTCAATAAGGAGGACATGACATGAAGGTGCAAAATCCAGAAACACAAATTCCAAAAACGCCACAAATGAACGATCGCGATTTTATTAATGATATGTTATCGACTGAAAAATATATGACAGACAGTTATTGTACATTTTTAAACGAAGCAAGTCATCAACATTTGTATGACGAAATTTTGCATATGTTTACCGAAACACAAAACTGTCAACGTGAATTGTACAACTTAATGTTCAAAAAAGGATGGTATGCACTCGAGCAAGCGGATCAACAAAAACTGCAACAGTCGTATCAGCAATTCCAAGGATATGCGAGCCAATTTCCATACAACAATATGATGCAATGAGAAAAGCCGGCTGCTTATGCAGTCGGTTTTTTGTATAATGAGGAAAAATGCTTTAGAAATGAGGGATTAGTATGTTCCAACAAAAACAGACGTATGAGCTCGTTCCAGGAGATATTCTTTTACATCCTTTATATCGTCCCGACGGATTATTATTCGTACAAAAACATAAAAAGTTAAGCGAATCGATTATTGAACATATAAAAAAGCAGTTCCCTCGCGACTTTCCATTTCTCGTTGTATCATCTGAACCACAGCTGAACGAGTTTATGCTTGCTGGCGAACATACAAGTCGTGCTTTTATAGAAGCTATGAAACAACTTATTGACATACATAAACAATTTATTCAAGTTCCAATTACAGCAGCGATATATGATATAGAGATAGCAGAAGAAACAAATGTACAGCCGATCTTTTTATCCGAATTAAACGTCTTCGCGCCTACATGGGGATTAATTGAAAAAACATTAGATTCTACTCGTCTACTACGGCGAGCAAAAGAGATGGATGAACGGCTAAATCTTATCATTTCAAAAGATAAAGAAATTTTAAATTTATATGAAAAAATAAAACGATATCATGACGTACTAGCCATTCATAGCATTAACACGACATCTATCGCTTTAATGATCGGCTTAACTTTAGAACTGCGTGACGAAGATTTAATCAATCTTTGTCTAGCGACATTATTTGCAGATATCGGTTTTACAGAAGTCCCTAAAGAACAATTTGTTGTGTACTTAAACAATGAAAGAGCAAACAAAGAGTTAATTCAATTACATCTCAAACATTCCATCGAGCTTATTTCGACATCAACATATTGCCGAAAGAAGGAAATTATTTACGGCATTCTTGATCATCATGAACATTTTGATGGCGTCCATTCACCGAACAAAAAATCAGGGGAATCGATTCATTTATACGGTCGCATCATCGCCATTGCGCAATATTATGATGAACTTGTCGGCGGATATATTGGTGAAAAGAGTTACACATCATTCGAAGCTTTAGAAGCAGTATGGAACGAACGGGAGAAAAAATTAGACCCGCACATTTTGCGTATTTTTTTAGATAAAACAACTTTATATAAAGTTGGACAATTGATCCAAATCCGTCCGTACGAGTGGGCAACGATCATTGGATTTACAGACTACATTCATACTCCATTACGCCCTATCGTTCAAAAACATGATGGAACAGCGATTGATTTATCACGAAAACGATAAGTCGCCCAACCATTGGACAAACGCCTTGCATATCGTATAAATGTAATGATGAATTTTAGAGGAGGGATGGCTCAATGTATGGTCGCAGACCGTTTTTCGGCTTTTTCGGCGCCCCATTTTTCGGAGGATTTTTAGGCGGATTGCTCGGTAGCGCATTAACGCCTTATCCGTTTTATCCACCACGCCCATATTATTATCCACCGCGTCCGTATCCGTTTTACCCATATGGCGGATGGTATTATTAAATAAAGCTAAGGAGCACTAGCTCCCTAGCTTTTTTTCTATGCTTGAAAAGAAAGGGCAACTTCATATGAAAACATTTGGTTTCCAAGCACATAGTCAGGACGATCTTTAGACCTATGTTCATGCGCTTTACGAAATGCTTCACTTTTTGTCCAAGCCTCAAAACATTCTTTATTTTCCCACGTAGTGCATACACGTACTTCATCGTGATCTTCAAGCCCTTGTGTAATATGCAATTCTAAGCGAATAAACCCTGGTGATTGCTCAATACCTTTTCTTTCTTTAAATCGCTCAACTAACTGTGGAGCATATCCTTTTTTTACACGAATTGCATTTGTAACAACGTACATCTTTCATCTCTCCCATTTTTATTTTTTAGATATGGTGAAAGGGTCAGCAGAGACTTTGCCCCCCGCGTACTCAACTGCATACACGACAGATTGTTCCTGATCCGTTTGCGGAATCATTGGAACTGTAATCGTCGCCATTGTTCGATCATCGCTTAGTGTAATTTCCAATGGTTGAACGACTTGCTCTTCCCCTTTATTTAATGACATGGTGATTTTCACATCAGCAGCCGTCAATGAAGAAACTGCGATATCAAAGTACAATGTAAGAGCACCGTTTGTTGCTTCAACATAATCTAACCCGGCTACAGGCGAAGTCATTAAATCGTTATATACCTCTAACAAAGTGTGATACTCATTTATCAAATCTGTTCGAAACGTATCCGATAATTTTGTTAACAGCCCTTCAACTATATCGAGCGCTTTTTTCGCTTCGACAACCTTTCCATCTTCGAGATATTCATGAGCTTTTAATAGTTGCTCATACACCTTTACATCGCGTGCGTACTTGTCGTAAAGCGTTTTACCTTTAGAAAACTCCCCTAAAAACAATTGACGAACGTTTGCTTCGAATACTTTGTTATACGCGTGAAGTTGACGATTTTGGACGTATACTTGTAGCTGTTTATGCGCCGTTTGTAACGCATCGATATCTTCATCGGCAACAGCTTGCTCTACAGCCATTCTTGCTTTCGTTGATCCTTCAAATACAACGGACGCATTCAAATAAGGAATCACTCGTTTAGCCATATACGTTTTATACGTCCCATCTAACTCGCTCACATATTTCTTTTTCTCTTTTCCCGCGGATGTTTGAACAACTCTTTTCGCCTGTACATATAAATGGTGTGCTTTTTTATACTCTGCTAAAACGGTAGCATGCGGTGGAAGTTTCCCTGTTTTTTGAACGTGCGTCACATATGTAGCATGCGCCTTTTTCATTTGCGCTTTCGCCTCATGAACGGTTGTAGCGACATTTCCCTTCGCTTCAGAAACCGTTGGCTGAAATGAAAAAAGTAAACTACAAAACAGAAAACTCATCATGACTATACTTATCATTTTTTTTGCATTCACCATCTCCCTATTCTCCCTTCTCATTTTTGATCAATGACAACATGCGCAAATCGTTCACCAAACAAATCGACATCGAACGCATGCCCAAAACCTGCAACATAACGCCCTTCGATCGGAGTAAGTTGGAAAAGTGAAAAATCCATACTTCGCAACAAATTGATCATCGGTTTTCCATGAATATGTTGAAACTTCGCAAAAATATGGTCGTTTCCTTCGTTTTCTATATGTGTTCGTTTACATGTGAAGCGAACGCGCTCTCTCGCAAACAAGTGAGGTGATGACGATTCATCCGCAATCAAAAGTACCGAAATACGTTCACAACGTTCAATATATTGAAAATGCTCAGCAGCTCGACTAATAAAAATGTAAAAATGACCTTCATCCATAACGAACGGTGCATAACTAATGAACGGATGCCCGCATTCATCTATCGTACTCATGATCAACGTTTTACACTCTTTTAAAAATTGCACATAGCGCTCTCTTTTTTTATCTTCCAATGCGTTCAGCCACCTTTTCTAAGTCAAGCACGGAATGGAACACTTTTTTCGAAGGGGAATGAAAAACGGTTTATCCCCCTCATATCGAATATCTACATCTATGCCGAATATATGTTGAAACATTTGCTTACAAATCACACATTGCGTGCGGTCATCATATTGGATTTTTCCGTCTTTCATCACAATCATTCGATCGCTATATTGTGCAGCTTGATTAATATCATGTAAAACCATCACAACCGTCATTCCTAATTGTTGATTTAACATTTGAATGAGTTCCATCACTTCCAACTGATGCGCGATATCTAAATACGTTGTCGGTTCATCAAGAAGCAACACTTGTGGACGCTGTGCCAAAGCCATTGCAATCCAAGCGCGTTGACGCTCCCCACCGGATAAAGAATGTAAAAAACGATACTCGTACGATTGTAAATTGGTCATCTCTAGCGCCCAGCGAATGACTTGTTCATCTTCTTCGTTTAACGATTGAAACCAACCTTTATGAGGGTTTCTTCCAAACTCTACGAGCTCTCGAACAGTCATATCTAACTGATGATTGTTCGTTTGTGGCAACATCGCCATTTTTTTAGCGATCGCCTTACGACTTAACGTATGCATTTCACTTCCGTCCAATAAAACCGTCCCACCAATTGGCTTTAACACATGGGAAAGAAGGCGAAGAAGCGTCGATTTTCCAGAGCCGTTTGGACCGATTAGACTAACAACTTCCCCTTTTTGAATGTCGACATGCACATCCTCAATTGAGAAATGATCTGAATGTTGATAGGTGACATATTTAGCCGAAAGCACGCACATTCCCCCTTTTATGGAGAATATATAAAAAGAATGGTCCACCTAAAAAGGATAGTAACAAACCGACAGGCAATTCAATTGGATCAAACCAGCTGCGCGCAATCGTATCTGCAAATACAAGAAGCACCCCACCACCTAATGCTGATAGCGGCAATACAAAACGATCATCGCTCCCAACAATTAGTCGAATCATATGGGGAACAACAAGACCAATGAAGCCAATAAGTCCAGAGACGCTAACAGCGATACCTGTTAAAAATGTACTAATTACAATCAGAAGGAAACGAGAACGTTCGACATGATGCCCTAACAACTTCGCCATTTCATCCCCTAAATGTAGAATGCGAATGTGGCGAATAGCAAAGAGTGACAAAATCAAACTCGGAATGCTGTAAAACACAAGTAATTTAGCCTGTTCCATCGTCGCTCCTGAAATGACGCCTGCCATCCAGGGGAGAACAGCTTGCACGCGATCGCTGTACAGCAACATAATGGCGCTCATCGTTGCTCCAATAATCGCATTAATAGCCACCCCAACTAAAATAATTCTTGCAATTGATGAACCACCTTGCCACGCTAAAGCATAAATAAGCATCGCTGTGACAAATCCTCCGATAAACGCTGCAAACGGCAACAAAATGATATATTGCGGCAGTACAATTGTAATAATGACCGCCATTAATGCTGCTCCTGACGATACACCGATAATGCCAGGATCAGCTAGCGGGTTTTTCATTACCCCTTGCATAATCGTTCCAGAAATAGCTAAACACATGCCGACAATTAATCCAACGATCGTTCTCGGCAACCGTAAGTCCCATACGATCGTATAAAACATAGAATCTTTTTCTCCTGTAAGACCTTCCCAAACTTCGTGCAATTGCAATTTTACACTTCCTGTAACGACAGAGTATAAACATACGAATACGATCGAGATAAGAAGGAAAACGAACGTCCATACTCTTCTTTTCGCATAAGGATGTTTTCTTTCTTTTATGTCGCTGAGAAACGTTTCCACGATGTCATCCCTCATCCACTACTTTTTCGTTTTCGCACGCACTTTTAATAGCTCTTTATTCATATGATCTAATGCATCAGTAATTTTCACACCAGGGTTTGCTGCAAATAACTCACTCGGTAAAAAGATAACATTTTTATTTTTCACCGCTTTCAAGTTGCGCCATGAACTTGTTGACATGAGTTTAATCATCGCTTTTTTTGTTTCCGCATGATTCGCATGTGTGATAATGAAAATAACATCCGGATTGCTTGCGATAATGCGCTCCGTGCTCAAATTAGCGTAGCCAGGATAGTCTTTCAATTGCGAAAAGCTCGCCGCAATATTTTCCCCGCCAGCTTTTGCTAATACATCACCAGAAAACGATGTTGGTAGAGCAACAAGTGAGCTAGCACCTGAGCCGAATAAAATGACAGCACGCACTTTCGTTTTTGTTTTACTATATTTTTTTACTTTATTATCAATTTTTCTGACTAATACTTTCGCTGTTTGTTCTTTGTTAAATAGTTTTCCTAGCAACGTAATAGACGATTGAATATCACGAACAGAACTACCAGAAGTGATAACGACTTTCAATCCCAATGATTCTGCTTTTTGAATATGTCCTAAAAAAGATGTACTTGCAATAACGACGTCTGGTTGTAAACTAACGATTTTTTCAAAGTTTGGTTGATGAATGTTTCCTACCTGTGGTACTGATTGCAAGCTCGCATCAACAGGCGTCGCAGTAGTCGGTCGCCCAACCACTTGTACACCGAGCGCTCGAAGCGTATGTAGATCCCCCGGGCTTAATACAACGACACGTTGCGGTGCGCGATTAAACGTTACCGTTCGCCCTGCTAAATCTTTAATCGTTAGCTTAGTCGATGCCTCAGTAAGCTCACCTGTAAAAGTAAACAAGCCAACAAGCAGGCAGAGCGATAGCACATAAGAAAATATTTTCCTCATCTCGCCTTCCCCTTTCTAATGATTATCATTATCATTTACAAAAAAATCATAATCGATATTGATAATCTTTGTCAATAAGTTTTTTTAGTATATAAGTTGCTAACGGTAAAAACGGGATAATAAATAAAAAACGACCGCGAACGCAGTCGTTTTCATCTTTAATTAAGTATGGAGACGGTGGGAGTCGAACCCACGTCCAGAGATATCGCCACTTAAGCATCTACGAGCGTAGTCGGTATATTTATGTTTCGCCGCTTCTTCCGCCTACCGACAGGCATCCGAGCAGCTAGTCTGATTGTTCTCTTCCCGCGTCCTCAGACGGCGGACTTGGGCGTAGCCCACTTGTTATGAACCCCTAGGCCGCCACATGGGCGATGGCGGTAGGAGCTAGCCGCATAAATTAAGCAGCTAAAGCGTAGTTTTCTTTGCCAGTTATCTTTAAGTGACGTTTTTACGAGGACGATCCCCTCGGCTCGCAGCTTAAGCTCGATCTACCCCTGTCGAATCCGTAACGTCCCCGTATAAGAGAAACGTACGAAGGAAGCTTAAGCTTTCGTAACTGGCTGACACGTTTTATTATATCACATTTCATGTGTTTTGCAATTGTAACATACTGGGTTTATTTCTGCCGTTCGCGGAAAGCGCGTTCGACTTCACGCTGCGCTTCTTTCTTTTTCATATCTTCGCGCTTGTCGTACTTTTTCTTTCCTTTGCCGACGCCCAATAACAATTTTGCAAAGCCGTCTTTAATGTAAAGCTTTAACGGAACAAGCGTATAGCCTTGTTCTTTCGTATAACCGATGAGTTTATTGATTTCGCGGCGATGAAGCAATAATTTGCGAGTCCGCAACGGATCGTGATTGTAGCGATTACCTTGTTCATACGGGCTAATATGCATATTATGTAAAAACACTTCGCCTTTTTCCACTTTTGCGAATGAATCTTTTAAGTTCACTTTCCCTGCGCGAATGGACTTAATTTCCGTTCCTTGCAACACAAGTCCTGCTTCGTACGTTTCTTCGATAAAATAATCGTGATGCGCTTTTTTATTTTGAGCGATCAGCTTTCCTTCCCCTTTTGGCATTTGTTTCCCTCCCTTCAGACAACCAATATTTTAGCAAAAATAAGAAGAAAGGAAAAGCCTCTACTGACGAGGCTTTTCTTATCGTTTTTTCTTTTTCTTCTTTTTCATTTTTGGGATGTCTTCGAAAAACTTTTTACTTTTCTTTGTTTTTTTCGTCGGCCATTGTTCTTCTTTTTTCTTTTTCCGCTTTCCTTCAATAACGACTGGAGCAGCTTTTGGCTGTTTGTTTTTTCGCCCTTTCATGCCGACAATTTCAAAATCAACGATACGTTCTTCTTTATTGACGTTAATGACGCGCACCGTAATTTCGTCGCCGATGCGGTACACTTTCCCCGTCCGTTCACCAATCATTGCATAATGTTGCTCGTCGTAATGGTAGTAATCGTCTGTTAAATAGCTGACGTGCACAAGCCCTTCGACTGTGTTTGGTAGTTCGACAAACAGTCCAAAGTTTGTCACCGAGCTAATAATGCCGTCAAACTCCATGCCAATTTTATCTTCCATAAACTCTGTCTTTTTCAAGTCATCCGTTTCGCGTTCTGCCTCGACTGCACGACGTTCCATATTCGACGTATGTTCGGCAATTTCCGGTAACTTCTCCGCCCATTTTTGTTGCGTTTGTTCATCGATTTGCCCGTTGATTAAATACGTGCGAATGAGTCGGTGCACAATTAAGTCTGGATAGCGACGAATCGGTGATGTAAAATGCGTATAAAATTCCGTTGATAATCCGTAGTGACCGAGACTTTCAGCATCATATCGCGCTTGCTTCATCGACCGAAGCATGACGGTCGACACGACCATTTCTTCTGGCTCGCCACGTACCGCTTCCAACACTTCCTGCAAAGCACGCGGATGAATTTGATTGCCCGTTCCTTTGACGACATAACCGAAGTTTGTAATGAACTCTAAAAAGCGTTGTAACTTCTCTGGTTTCGGATCTTCATGCACACGATAAATAAACGGCACGTTCATCCAATGGAAATGTTCAGCAATCGTTTCGTTCGCTGCTAGCATAAATTCTTCGATTAATCGTTCAGCAACGGAACGTTCACGCAAGACGACATCATAAGGCTTTCCATTTTCATCGACAAGCACTTTTGCTTCTTTGAAATCAAAATCAATTGCACCGCGTTTCATTCGTTTATTTCGTAAAATATCCGCTAATTGTGCCATTAACTCAAACATTGGCACAAGCGGAGCATATTTTTCTCGCAGCGTTTCATCACGATCAACGAGAATGCGGTTTACATCAGAATATGTCATGCGTTCGGTCGTGCGAATGACGCTTTGGAAAATTTCATGGTGAACGACTTCGCCACGGTCATTGATTTCCATTTCACACGATAACGTTAACCGATCGACTTTCGGATTGAGCGAGCAAATGCCGTTCGACAAACGATGCGGAATCATCGGAATGACGCGGTCAACTAAATAAACGCTCGTTCCGCGCTCATATGCTTCGCGGTCAATCGGCGACCCTTCTGTAACATAATGACTGACATCAGCAATATGAACACCGAGTTTATAGTTTCCGTTTTCTAATTTCGTTACAGTCACTGCATCGTCTAAATCTTTTGCGTCTTCCCCGTCAATAGTGACGATCATTTCATTGCGCAAATCACGCCGTCCTTGTAAATCTTCTTCCGAAATCGTATCTGGAATGCTGTTCGCATGTTCAAGGACGTCTTCTGGGAATTGAAGCGGCAATCCATGTTTATGAATGATCGATAAAATATCGACCCCCGGATCGTTTTTATGCCCTAAAATTTTAATAACTTCCCCTTCTGCACTAATACGTCCTTCCGGATACGTCGTTAAACGAACGACAACTTTATGCCCTTCGACGGCACCGTTTGCGGCATGTTTCGGAATAAAAATGTCGTTGACGATTTTTTTATCGTCTGGAATAACAAAGCCAAAGTTTTTGCTTTCTGTATACGTGCCGACGACTTCTGTAATGCCCCGCTCAATAATGCGGACGATCGTCCCTTCTTGACGCGCCCCTGTTGGCTGTCCGTTCACACGCACAAGAACGGTGTCGCCATGCATCGCATTTTTTAATTCCGACGGTGGAATAAAAATGTCATCGAGCGTTGAGTCTTCTGGGACGACAAACGCAAAACCTTTCGCATGACCTGTCACTTTGCCGCGAATTAAGTTCATTTTCTCTGGCAATCCATACCGATTGCTTCTCGTCCGGACGATCAATCCTTCTTCTTCTAACGCCACAAGTGTTTTAACAAGCTCTTTAAACTCGGCCGCATCCGTAATATGAAGCGCTTCTTCTAACTCTTGCACCGTAAGCGGTTTGTACGCTTCATCGCGCATAAACGCTAATAATTTTTCTTTCATTCAATCCCTCCTTTTGAGGATTACCAATCTAATGATTCTAAAAACGTATAAATGTCTTCATGAAGCTGTTCTTTTTCTTTATCAAGCGTAATGACGTGTCCTGACTCCTCATACCATTTTATTTGTTTTACTGGAGATTCAACGCCGTTATAAATAATATTTGCACTATCCGGGTTAATCATGTCATCATGACGCGCTTGTACAACAAAAACAGGCGCATAAATGAAATCTAAATGATCGCGTACTTCGGCAATAAGTTGTTGCAATGCTTTCAATGTTTTCATCGGCGTTTTCGCAAACTCCGCCATTTCGCGCTCGATTTGCTCCTCGCTTTTTCCTTCTCGCTTTTTATATTCGCGAGCGTATGCTAAAACTCCTTCATACATCGTCTGTTCGCTTTTGATATACATCGGGGCACACATCGGTACGATGCCAACGACAGGAACAGTATAGCCAAGTTTTAACGAAAACACACCGCCAAGCGATAATCCAACAACAGCGATTTTTTCATGGGTTTGTTTTAAATATTCGTAAGCGTTTATCACATCTTGCCACCAGTCTTCTGGGCCGGTATGAACGAGCTCCTCTGGCGGCACTCCGTGTCCTTTATAAATGGGCGCATGGCACGTGTATCCTTTTGATTGTAAAAAACGCCCAAGCATCCGCACATCGGCAGAATTCCCTGTAAATCCGTGCAATAACAAGACAGCGCGTTCACCAGCTTCAAACGTAAACGGTTGTGGGGCAACTAGCTTCAAAACGATTCCTCCCTTCTTCCATGAAAAAAGCGATCCGCATCGCTGGACCGCTGTTACAGTTCAAAATAAGTGACAGCTACTGTTAACACGAAAAACAATACCGCAAGCACAACTGTCACACGGTGTAATACCGCATCGATACCACGCGCTTTCTGCTTGCCAAACAATTGTTCAGCGCCGCCTGTAATCGCACCAGAAAGCCCTGCGCTTCGACCGGATTGCAATAAAACGACCGCAATCATTCCAATGGAAACAATTACGAGCAACGTAACAAGAAACGTATGCATACTTCACACCCCCAACAACGCACATCACAATAATTTCATTTTAACATAACACGATTCATTTGTACAACGGACGAAAAGATACGTTTGAGTCAAGACTTTGTGGGAGATTTTTTTCTCGACCGATTTTTTTGGTTATATATGGTTTTATAAAATCGTTATATGTAAGCGCTTTT
>NZ_RXXX01000149.1:0-363 GCF_011006755.1 Anoxybacillus sp. MB8 | reverse complement strand
CATGTTCTAACGTACCGATGGCGCTTGTGAGTTCTCGTAACACACCTTCTTCATCCCATGATGCTAACTTCTTTCGAATCACCCGATATCTCGCATGACCTCGGAACAATTGACGAATCTCTCTTGCCACATGGAACCGATCAAGCTGAAAGTACCCCCTGTCCCCGAAATATTCTCGACACGCTGTAATCCATGGGGCTCCATCTCCATTGATGACCACCCAATCCTCAAACGGATCATAGCTGTATTCCTTCATCAGAAAATTCTCTACAGCTTCCCAAATCTGTTCATTCGTTTGATGAACCATATACCGTCGATTCACTAAGGATACGCGTTTCCCGTTTTTCTCCCATCCTTGGTGAA
>NZ_RXXX01000148.1:0-363 GCF_011006755.1 Anoxybacillus sp. MB8 | reverse complement strand
CGGCCTGGCCCAACGCCAGCATCAAGGGTGCTTCCTGGTCGTACAGCACATCCAGCGCCTGGCTGTCTTGTGCGGCTAACTGATCCAGGGAAGAAGAATACGAAAAAGAAGAAGACGGCATGGATGGATTTTGCACGGTAAAGGGATTCATGAGCCAGATGTCCGGTATCAGGCGCTGTTTTCATTCTGTCCACGCCTGTTTCAGACAAGCAGGTATTGTATGCCTTTCGCTGAAGGCTTGAAGGTAACAAAGTGCTGGATTGCCAGCATTTTCTTTGCAGTGGCTAGACGTGAATTTCCTGATTTTCAGCACGGAATGCTTGGTGGTCGGGGCCATTGCTTTCACGACTGTGGTTTGCAGGC
>NZ_RXXX01000147.1:0-364 GCF_011006755.1 Anoxybacillus sp. MB8 | reverse complement strand
ATTTATGAAGAGTTTTATGAGAACGTAGTGGGATGTAAAGATGCCTTCCACGTGTCTATATCGGTGGCATGGGTAGGTTTTATCTGAACGTAGTGGGATGTAAAGCATTTTTGACCACGCGACAAACGAAAAAACACCGCGTTTTATCTGAACGTAGTGGGATGTAAAGCGCTGGACAAGCTGAAACGATATGCAGCGGAACATCGCTAGTTTTATCTGAACGTAGTGGGATGTAAAGCCTTTCCCCTTCGACTCTAAAAATTGCACCGTATTCGTTTTATCTGAACGTAGTGGGATGTAAAGGCCTAAATTCAAGCGCGCGATGTATCGTTATTTAGATGAGTTTTATCTGAACGTAGTGGGA
>NZ_RXXX01000146.1:0-369 GCF_011006755.1 Anoxybacillus sp. MB8 | reverse complement strand
GCCGCCGAAGGTGGGGCAAATGATTGGGGTGAAGTCGTAACAAGGTAGCCGTATCGGAAGGTGCGGCTGGATCACCTCCTTTCTAAGGATAATACGAAAAGCGGAGGCGATTGTATAGCCCCGCTAGACATCGTGTGATAAAAAACGCTTTTTCGCTTCGTTTAGTTTTGAGGGAATATCCCTCGTTATTTTAGATGATTGTTCCTTGAAAACTAGATAACAGGCAAGTATGAAAAGCGACAAACTGTTTCGCTTAGAGCGAGACAGTACAAGGCGATAAAGTGTGTTTAGTTAAGTTAGAAAGGGCGCACGGTGGATGCCTTGGCACTAGGAGCCGATGAAGGACGGGACAAACACCGATATGCTTCG
>NZ_RXXX01000145.1:0-371 GCF_011006755.1 Anoxybacillus sp. MB8 | reverse complement strand
GTGACCTGTTGACCATTGGCCATCACCAGGACAAGGTTATTTCCTTGGCGGGTAATACTGACAATATCGCCAGGACTCGCGCTCAATTTGACGAGATGTGGGGTGGCCAGCACTTGATCCGCTAATTGCGTCTCCAGTACTGGCTTTCCCGCTCCCGATCGTTCTGCTAGGATCATTTTCATGAATAGCCCAACCTTTTAATAATAAAAATGGCCACAAGGCCCCTCTTCACAACGGTTAATTCAAGGCAGGCACATTGAATCCAGCGCTCAACAATCCCTGGGAGTAAGCGCACTCAATCTGCGAAGCTTTCAAATCCAACTCACTGTTCAACACCTCGACACGGGCCTGGTGGTATTCCTGTTCGGCAT
>NZ_RXXX01000144.1:0-372 GCF_011006755.1 Anoxybacillus sp. MB8 | reverse complement strand
CGGTTGTTCGTTTGCTTGGCGTATTCAGCCGCCCATTTGGCATAGATTGGGTAAGGGAACGACGCACCAGCACCGGTTACGTCTGCAGCTGTGGCAGTGGCCGCAAAAGCGCTGAACGCCAGAGCAATACTTACCTTGTTGAATACACGTTTTAACATCGAGAAATCCTCTTGATGATAGTCAGATCACAGGCCCACCCTGTATGTGACGTCATAATAAACAGGCTATATGACACGTTCATGACAGTCTGTATTTCACACACCGCCCAGACGCTGCATCATGTTCTGGTGCAGGTTGAACGGAGCGCCGCGACTGCGAATACGGCTGTACGTGCCATCCGGGCTGGCTTTCCAGGACAATTGGTTGTCACGC
>NZ_RXXX01000143.1:0-373 GCF_011006755.1 Anoxybacillus sp. MB8 | reverse complement strand
GTGATCCGCCAGGCTGTCGGCTCTGGCCACGGCATCGGCAAGTCCGCGCTGGTGGCGATGCTGATCAAGTGGGCCTTCGACACGTTCGAGGACGCCCGCGGCGTGGTCACGGCCAACACCGACAACCAGCTGCGCACCAAGACCTGGGCCGAGCTTTCGAAGTGGCACGGGATCAGCCTCACCAAGGACTGGGCCACGCTGACTGCCACCGCGCTGATCAGCAACGCCCCGGGCCACGACAAGACCTGGCGCATCGACGCGGTGCCGTGGTCGCAGAACAACACCGAGGCATTCGCAGGTCTGCACAACGAGGGCCGGCGCATCCTGCTGGTGTTCGACGAGGCTTCGGCCATCGCCGACAAGGTCTGGGAAG
>NZ_RXXX01000142.1:0-377 GCF_011006755.1 Anoxybacillus sp. MB8 | reverse complement strand
GGTCAGGAGGTGCCCGAGTGTCCGGTGCACCGCGAGTGTGAAGCGCGCATCGAGCAAGGACGCAGTGACGAGGTGATTTTGCGCTGGAGTGAAATCCACGCCATGCAGGCTGATGGCGTGTTCGAGTTCCACAGCCATACCCATACGCATACTCGCTGGGACTTGAGCGAGCAGCGCGATCAGAAAAATGACAAGATGCGTTGGGAGCTGGAACAGTCACGCAAGACCTTGCAGGCCAATATGGGCACGGTCTCCGATCAGCTTTGCTGGCCTCAAGGTTATTTTGATCCCGATTACGTGCAGGTCGCCCAGCAGGCAGGTTTCCGCTATCTGTACACGACGCGTGCCTTTGGCTCCAACCAGCCTGGCAGCGACCC
>NZ_RXXX01000141.1:0-377 GCF_011006755.1 Anoxybacillus sp. MB8 | reverse complement strand
GCCGCCGAAGGTGGGGCAAATGATTGGGGTGAAGTCGTAACAAGGTAGCCGTATCGGAAGGTGCGGCTGGATCACCTCCTTTCTAAGGATAAGAAGAAAAGCGGAGAACTTTCGTTCGAAGCTAGACATCGTATGATAAAAAACGCTTTTTCGCTTCGTTTAGTTTTGAGGGAATATCCCTCATACAGGTTCAAGCAGTAGCTTTGCGCCTGCGTCTGCGAGTGATTACGAAGATGATAAATTCCTCGGCGCATGGCAGCAAAGATGTAGCTTCAAGAAGAAGCCATGTTCTTTGAAAACTAGATAACAGGCTGAAAAGTGTGTTTAGTTAAGTTAGAAAGGGCGCACGGTGGATGCCTTGGCACTAGGAGCCGATG
>NZ_RXXX01000140.1:0-425 GCF_011006755.1 Anoxybacillus sp. MB8 | reverse complement strand
TTTGGCGCAGAAGAAGGCTCGGTTTCCTTTGTCACACTCTTTGTGGCGTATTTCAACTTCTTGCGTCCGCATAGCGCGTTAGAAAAACGGGTACCGGTCGTCATCCCAGCATTAGAGAGCCTTCCGCATATGCCGGCACGTTGGGCAAGGCTCATTGTCATGGCTCAAGAGATGTTGACCCAACAAGCTGCATCCTAAGGACGGATTCGGCGGAGCGTACCCTTGACCATCCGAACCTCGCCAAAGGTAAAATCAGGATAGGGCAAGGGCTGCTTTCCTATGCCCTTCTTTTCTGCCCTTGCCCTTACTGACCGTTTTTCTCCTTTGGCGAGTGTTGGTCAAGGGCGAATCCAATTCCACTATCCTCTTTATTTTCCTTCAACAGGTAGACCATGATGACTTTTCATAGATTTTTTGACGCTACC
>NZ_RXXX01000013.1:0-57269 GCF_011006755.1 Anoxybacillus sp. MB8 | reverse complement strand
GTTACAGAACTCCACAAGAAGTAGAAGATCAAGCACGTCAGTCAGCATAACGAGTTAACTTTTTTCTGTCCAATATATTGACTCAGGTCCAACACGATTGATGATGTGGCTGAACAGTCATGATGTTTCTACAATTTTATCAAAATATTTTTAATTTATTCTAAAGTATAATATAATTTTAAACAAAGTTCATTCAAAAAGATAGAAGGGGAATTATGGATCATATAAAAAAACTACATCCTGTCAGCGCAACGATCATTATTGGGACATTGTTTGCAAGAATGGCGATGTTTATGACCATTCCGTTTTTAGCTATTTATTTAACGAGCGTAAAAGGAGTTAGCGCTTCGTTGGCAGGGGCAATTATTGGGATCAGTTCGATTGTAGGGTTGTTTGGTGGGTTTTTCGGCGGATATTTTTCCGATCGATACGGGCAAGAAAAAGTGATGAAGATTTCTCTTTTGATGTGGACGTTCGTGTTTATTGGTTTTGCGACAGCGGAGAGCGTTTGGACGTTTTTTTTATTAAATGCGTTAAACGGATTATGCCGTTCGTTTTTTGAACCTTCGTCGCGAGCGTTGTTGTCGCAGGTGACAAAACAAGAAAATAAATTGCTTGTGTTTAACTTGCGATATGCGGCAATTAATGTCGGGGCGGCGATTGGTCCATTAGTCGGCTTGAAGATCGGTGCTTCGTCATCGACGACGGCATTTTTTATTACTTCTTTTGTTTATTTTCTTTATTTCATTTTACTTGTCGTGATTTTTTCAAAATATACCATTGAACAAACGCATAGCGATATATCTGAACATGTAACGCTTCGCCGTGCTGTCCATGTATTAGGCAAAGATCGCGTTTTTTTATTCGCTGTCATCGGAATGATTCTTGGTGTCACAGGGTATTCGCAATTCAATTCAACTATTCCGCAATATTTGTCGCAATATAAAGATGGTGTACAACTTTTTTCTTATTTAATTGTATTTAACGCAATCACGGTGCTCGTTGTACAGTATCCTGTTTCGCGAATTGGCAAGCGGTATTCTGCGCTCACATCGATTATGTTTGGCATTGTTGCGGTGTCATTCGGACTTTTCGGGTTTGGTCTATTTACTGCTGTGCCGATGTTATTTCTTTCTATGTTTATTTTAACGGTAGGAGAAGTGATGATGTTTTCAATGGTCGACATATTTATTGACCAAATTGCACCTCGACAGATGAAAGGATTATATTTTGGTTCTATCGGTTTTACGGCCATAGGCAACGCCGTCGGTCCATGGATTGGGGGACTGATGCTTCAATACTTTGGTTATGAAAACCATCTCCTTATTTTTAGCTTATTATCTTTATGTACTTTGATCGGCTTTCCAGTTTTTTTATATGTTAGTGGGGTAATGAAGGCGACGAAACGGCATATCGAGTATAGCTTGTAACAGTTTGTTTCACGACGGAGGTGGAGAGATGAGGAAGTTTTCCATCTTTAGTTTGCTTATTGTAGCCATGATTGTAGCGATGTTTTTTTATGGTGGGAACAATTTTAAGGCAAAGGATGCTAGGGCTATTCTTGATGAAAATGGTTCCAGTTCATATGAACGAAAAGACGCGACACATGTTGAAACAGCGGTAAGCGAAGCGATTAAAGAACATGGGAAAACGTATGGGAAGGGAGAATACGTTGCGGAAGGACATATCATTCTTGATACAGAACAAAAAGGAAATAAAGTGAAAGCATATACAATCGCAAGTATAGGGGTATTTGAATTTCAAGATGGCATATTCGCCATTGTGTCGGGCAGCGGAGCCATTCCGACTGTGATGACATTTTTAATCGATAAGCATGGGAAGTATAAACTTGTCGCATACGAAGAACCGCTTGATGGAGAAGCATATGTGGAATCCATTAAGAAAATGTTTCCGAAAAAATATGACTCGAAGGTGTTATATGCGGAGGAATACTATGAGGAACTTGCTAAGCAACAAGAAAGACAGGCGCAGGAGTATTTAAAAAAGATTGGTCGGCATGCAAAAGTGAGCCTATCTTATGTGGAAAAACAACCGCTCAACATCTCCGTACAAGCGATGAATCATTTTCTTCGAATGCTTAGTAGGGATCCATTTTTGAACGAGTGTCCGGATTGGCTCGGAACGCGTGAAGTAGTCGAACAAGGGATTCGATATGTGTACGAAACATCTCAAAGTAAAACAAATGACGGACGAGATGTCGTCACTTTGCGAAAGATGAAAGAAGATGGAACGGTGATAGACATGCGGCAGTATGTTATTGAGGAAAATAAATTAAAGCGTATAAAGTAAAAAGCAATCCTTCGCATCAGGATTGCTTTTCATATGTCTTTTTTAACTCCTTATACCAGAGGGAATGGCGCTCTTTAACGTATTCCTCGTCCACGTAACCTGTAAACATACCTGGCAATAGTTTGCGATTTTCCTTCACGATAAATGCAGCTAAGTGCATGATGACACCGAGAATAACCATGACTGTTGCTAAGTTGTGCAGCTGTGCTCCCCAAAATAAAATGCCGTTTGTCGGTTGAACGCCCATGATATTTTTAATTACTTTAATAATACCAGTAACGATGACAAGACCGATAGAAATGACGAAATATAAGTAAGCGATACGTTGTTCAGGTAAGTATTTTTCGCTCGGTGGTTCTTTTTGTCCTAAAATCATCGCTTTTAAAATAAGATAAGAGCCTTTCATATCGCCTTTTTTCGGCCAAATGTCGAATTCTTTTTTTACAACGTGGTAGACGATATGATACGTTGTGAAGAAAAGAAGGGTAGCTGCAAAAAAGTAATGCACTAACAATGTGATCTCATATGAAGTGAGCCATTTTGTGCCGAACGGCTGCACGATCAAATAGCGACCGTATACGGGCATTTGTCCGATTCCAGTAATGATGAGCATAATAATAGAAATAGCGATACCCCAATGGACAAAGCGGTTCGGAAGTGGTTGACGGTAAATTTTATTTTTCTTCTTGTTCATGATCGTCTCCCCCTTCTTTTTTCTTCTGTCCAGATAAAACTTTGTAAGCGGTAATGCCTGCAGCAGCCGCACCAGCAATTGGAGCGATGAGTGTGGCAAGCATATACCCGTGGGTTGTTTCTAACATATTTTCGACTTCTGGTTTCATATGCGGACGACCGAAACGAGTATCGTTTTCTTCTTTTTTCTTTGTTTCAATTGCTTCGTTAATCTTATCAAATGGAACGTCTGAAACGTAAAGCGTTAACGTTCCGCTATTTTCGATATCCCCATAAATAAAGCCGCCTATTTCTTTTGCCCGTTCGTACGCTTTTTTGCGAATTTGTTCGTATGGGCCAAATTCAATTGCCCCTTTCGGACAGGCTGTTTCACAAGCAGGACTCTTTCCTTCTTCAAGCAAGTCTGCGCACATGTCGCATTTGTACATTACACCGCCCCCAGCTAATTCAGGAACGAGCTTCATATACAAACCGACGCCTGCTTGTCGTTGTGGAATGTCCCAAGGGCAAACGGCACGGCATTTTGCTCCACCCATGCAAAAGTTTTCGTCAATTTTGACCGCCCCGTGTTTCGTTTTCTCAATCACACCAAAAGGACAAAGTTTTTGGCATGGCGCATCAAGACAATGCATGCATCGTCTTGGGATAGCGACATCTTTTATTTGTCCATTCCAATTTACTTGCACTTTTTCAACGTATGTCCAATTGTAAGGGGTGAGGCGATCGGTGCGGTCTTTTTCGTTGGACCAGTCTTCATGTTTTTTTCGTGGCCAATAGTCTTTAATAGGTTTTTGTGGCTGTGGAAAACGGTGTTCGTTTTTTTGTCTACATGCTGTAACGCATAGTGGTGTGTCGTAAGCCGCGCAACCGTCGCATTTTGTTAAATCAATGATTGAACCGATTAACGTGCTTTCTTCTGATTGGTCTGTTTGAGCATATCCCGGTGTTTTAGTTGCAAGTAATATACCCGCTGTTGCACCAGCGACTGTCGAACGCTTTAAAAACGTTCGTCGACTAATTTTTTCACTCATCTTTTCACCCTCCTTTACTTATACACCTATAGGTATTTTATATAAAGCGAACAAAGTTGAAAAGGGGAAACGAGCTTTCATTTATGAAGAGTTTGTGACAGAATGGGGACAATGTTCGTGGCTAAGGGGAGATGCATAAGCTGAAACGGTAAAACGTATGGAGGGATATGTATGCCATTTATTTCGGACCGCTTTCCAAAGATAACGGTAGCGACGACTATGGGGACGATCACATTACCAGATGACTACGCAGGATATTGGTTTGTCCTCTTTAGCCATCCGGCTGATTTTACTCCCGTTTGCACGACGGAGTTTGTGGCATTTGAAAAAATGAAGCCGCAATTTCAACAGTTAAATACTGAGTTAATCGGTTTGTCGGTTGAGCAAGTGTTTTCTCATATCAAATGGGTAGAATGGATTCGAGAAAAGCTTCATGTTCACATTTCATTCCCAATTATTGCAGATGAACTCGGACATGTGGCAAAACAACTTGGGATGATTCATCCGACGAAAGGGACGCGGACGGTACGTAGTGTATATATTGTTGATTCTGAAGGAACCATTCGTCTTATGTTAACGTATCCGGAGTCAATTGGAAGAAACATATACGAAATTGTAAGAGCAGTGAAAGCATTGCAGACAGCGGATGCATATGAAGCAGCAACACCAGCGAATTGGCCGCACAATGAGCTGGTGGGTGAGCGACTCATTATGCCGCCGCCACGCACGATTCAACAAGCAGCAGAACGATTAAACAAAGCGAAACAAGGAGAAATGAGTTGCTTTGACTGGTGGTTTTGTACGAAGGGGACATAAAAAGACAGCGAGCGCATCACCCGCTGTCTTTTTGTATACTTAAAAAATAAAAAGTGTAGATCCGTTGCAACATTTTTATTTATTCAGTTGTATATGAAGTGAAAGGAGGTCGTTTCTTTGTGCACAAAAGAGCAAATCCAGCGTGCTATGGATGAATATGGGAATATGGTGTTGCGCCTCGCGTATATGTATATGAGGAATGAACACGATGCAGAAGATGTCTTTCAAGATGTGTTTATTAAGCTATATGAGCATATGGATCGGATACAAAGTGAAGAACATATGAAAGCATGGTTGATTCGGGTCACAGTCAATGTATGTAAAAACAAATTAAAATGGTTTGCGTATCGAAAGGTTGATGTATATGAAGAATGGTTGCATTCTCCTAATGTTGATGCCAACGATGACTTCGAAGTCATGTCAGCCGTCACATCGCTTCCGATAAAATATCGAGAGGTCGTTCATTTATTTTACTATGAAGGGTATCAAACGAAAGAAATTGCCGAGTTGTTGAAAAAGCGAGAAAGTACGGTTCGTTCGCTGTTAGCCCGTGCGAGAGAAATGTTAAAAAACAAACTGAAAGGGGAGTATGATTTTGCGTGAGCGATATAAAAAAGAGATGGAGCACATTGTCGTGACGGAAGAATTGAAAAATAAAGTCATTGAGCGGATTGAAAAAAGAGAAAAAGAACGGAAGCGAAAGTCGTTTCGACCAGCTTATATGACTTTAGTTGCTGCGAGTGTATTATTAGCTGTTAGTTTGTATCCACCTGCTAAAGAAGAAACGCAAGAAAAAATGGACATGATGATGGAACAAGAGAAAGGAGGGGATATGGTGAAAATGGAAGTGACTGATTCGTATGTAACTATTCATGACGTCACGTATGATTCGAACAAACAAAAGCTCCATTTCTCTGTGACAAATAAAAGCGATGGTGTCATTTCGTTCGGATATGCATATACAATTGAACGATACGATAACAAAAAACAGACATGGTTACAGACGACGTTAACAAATGATATTGCAGTCATTGAAGTTTTAGCATTAGTTGAAAAAGGACAAACGGTGAAGGATGTTATTGATTTTTCGTTGTTAAATCAACCGTTGGAAAATGGAAAATATCGCATCGTGCGTACGTATTATGCGGATACAGCTCATTTCATTGGTTATATTGAATTTGACGTCGCTGATCACAAGTTGTCGAACTTTCAAACGTATATGGAAGCAAAGCCGATTGAGACGAGCGAAACGAAAGATGTGAAACTAGCATGTGAAAAAGATCGCCACTTTTCTGTTTATAGTAGTCATAACGGACTTGTTTTAACGAGAACGAACCGTCAAGGGTTGCATATATACCCAATGTATGAAGGAAAAGAACAAGTGAATTTTTCGATGGAAGCAAGTGATGGAACGCTATTTACGGACAAAATGGCTGATGATGCGTTAACGATTTATGAAGCGGAGCAGCCTGTATCGTCTGATGAACAAATTATTGCTGAATCAATGCCACCTGATAGCGGACAGATCGAAGGCATGGAAGGATATGAAGGACCGAAAGTATTGTTTTTAAATAGAGAACGAGTGAACGTTGAGCCATCGATCGTGTATTGGGAACCGAATGAAGCAAGTAAAAAAGAGGAAGTCAAAGTGAAAGTGACTGTGATGAATGCGCGTAACAATGAACAAATAAACGTATTTTATGTCGTCATTGTTCGAAAAGGAGACGAATATGTATTAAGTCACATTGAATAAACGAGGGGAGTCCCCTCGTTTATTTTGCTAAAAGGAAACGAATGCTAGAAATAGCTGCTTCATGCTCGAGTGAACGATGCGAAAGAAGAGTTAAAAGCTTTTCATGACTGTCAATTTTACTTTCTAGTTTTTTGACGATTTCATTTGTTTCAAGCACGGCTTGCTGGACAAGCGTAAAGTCCTGCTTTGTCGCCATATTGGCTTTGACTTCTTGAAGTTCTTGTTTTGTTGCCATACTGCTCTTGACTTCCTCAAATTCTTGTTTTGTTACCATACTAGCTTTGACTTCCTCAAGTTCTGCTTTGATTTCTGCAAGCTCTTGCTTCGTCGCCATGTTAACTTCCATTTTGTTAAGCTTGTCCAAAATTTGTCGCAACGTATGCTCCATGAGTGAACCTCCTTTCGTTTAGAAGTGTAGAAAGGGAAACAGGTGACAGGCATGTACGGTGCTAGGAAGAGGTGTTTAGGATGTGTGGTAATGCGGATAAAGACTGTTTCCTGTATTTTATTATACACAATAGGCTCAAGGGGTGGAATATACTCTTTGTTGTGATTTTGTTGCTAGATGGTGTATTGTATAAACAGACAAGATGGCGGGGGGGCTAACGTTGACAGCATTATGGACAGAGGCAGAACAATTTATCACTTTATGTTATACAGAACTAGGAAAAAACGATGATGAAATATATGAGCGGTTGCAACAAGTGAAGCGAGAAATTGAACAAACGGGAACGTATGAACATACGTATGAAGAGCTTGAACATGGGGCGCGCATGGCGTGGCGCAACAGCAATCGTTGTATCGGACGTTTATTTTGGCAAACGCTTCATGTGTTTGATGCACGTGCGGTAGAGAGAGAAGAAGATATTGCAGAGTGGCTATTCCATCACATTGCTTTTGCGACAAACGAGGGAAAAATTCGTCCGACTATTACTATTTTTCGTCCTGAACGTGTTCGTATTTGGAATCATCAGTTAATTCGTTATGCCGGTTATGAAACAGAGCAAGGAATCATTGGAGATTCCTCATCCGTTTCGTTTACGAAAGCATGCGAGCAGTTAGGATGGAGAGGAGAACGGACGCATTTTGATATTTTACCTCTCGTCATCCAAGTAGATGGTCGCGAGCCGAAGTTGTTTCCGATTCCGAAAGATATTGTACTCGAAGTGCCAATTGAACATCCGAAATTTGCGTGGTTCCATGATTTACAGTTAAAATGGTACGCTGTGCCGATTATTTCAGATATGTGTTTAGAGATTGGTGGGATACAGTATACGGCCGCCCCGTTTAATGGTTGGTACATGGGGACAGAAATTGGTGCGCGCAATTTCGCGGATGATTACCGATATAATATGCTTCCGAAAATTGCTTCATGCATGGGCCTTGATACATCGAGAAATAGCACACTATGGAAAGATCAAGCGCTTGTTGAATTAAATATAGCCGTTTTATATTCGTATAAAAAAGCAGGAGTAAGCATTGTTGATCACCATACAGCCGCTCAGCAGTTTAAGCGTTTTGAACAACAAGAACAAGAAGCAGGAAGGAAAGTAACGGGCAGTTGGACGTGGCTCATTCCTCCGCTTTCCCCAGCGACGACGCACATTTTTCACCAATATTATGATAATACAATTGTAAAACCGAATTATTTTTACCAACAACGTCCTTATGAATGACACCGCGCTATTCACGCGGTGTTTTTTGTAAGAATATATTCCTAATTTTCAGAATAATATTTACTATCTTCTTATTTTTTTGATATAGTTATAGAAAAAAGGAAAAAGGGGGAGGCTTGATTGGATTTTATTGAGCAACTCAAAATGGAAGAAATGAGGAAGAAAAACTTTTTTCTGTTTCTCATTTATACGTTTAGTGCGTTAACAGGCTTGATTGGACTTATTTTGATTGGGGAGAAAGTAGAGAAGATTGCCATTTATGGAGGAAGTCTTCTGCTTAATGTGCTCGTTTATATCGTGTTAAAAAAAATAAAAAAGCATGAGCACATATATCCGTACTTTATTATTTTTATATTATTTTCTGCGACGTTAGGCAGCTTGTTTACGACAGGGGGAAGTTTAGGGACAATCGCTCTCGCTTTTTGTTTAGTCGTGTTGTCGGTGTTACATTTGTATCGCGTGTTGTTTATAACGGGAATGTTGCTCGGAACGATTATTTTAGTTGTTAGTGCACTTGCCCCTTCTCCATTTCAACACGTGTTTCAAAAAACTGGGCATACTGTTTTTATCGTTTATGTCATGATCGGTATCGCACTTTCTGTTTTATTGTATTTAAGCCGTAAGCAGTTTCATCAACTTGTTGAACATGTCGGACAGACGCATGATGAAAAAGAAAAGCAAAGCGCAAAAAGGTATGAACTTGAACAACAATTAAGGTGCATTATTGAAAATGTAGAGCATATTCATCAAAAGGTACTTCAAAATGTACAATCGCAAGAAGAAATGAAAGAAGCGATTCGGCAAGCTGCGGTGGCAGGTCAAGCACAAAGTGAACAAGTCATTGATATTCATGATGAAGTAGCAGAAGCGAAAACGATGAGTGAACGAATTTACGAAACTTCTAAACAATTAAAGGAACATTCAGCACAATCAAGTGAAATGGCGCAGGCTGGTATACAAAAGATGTATCTTTTACTAACACATACAGCAAAGTTCCATGAGACGATTCATGCGACGAGAACGACATTAAATGCATTAACGAGTAAAATTGCAAATACAAATGAGTTAACGAAACAAATTAAACAAATTACAAATCAAACGAATTTATTAGCATTAAATGCAACAATTGAAGCAGCGCGAGCAGGGGAGTATGGGAAAGGATTTGCGGTCGTTGCAGAAGAAATTCGAAAGTTGGCCGTATTAACGGAAGAAACGACACAACAAATCGTTTGTAATTTGGCAGAAGTAAACGAAAGTAACAATGAACTGTTAGAGCGGATGGATGAAACGAGTGAACAATTAACGAAAAATGAATCATTGACGGATGAAGTGAATGTATATTTTGAACGATTGTATCAGTCGTTAACTTATTTGCAAGAACAACTTTCTCACTTTTTTATCATTAGCGAGAAGTTAGAGAAACAAGGAGAAAAAATGGATCGTTCGATTAGCGATTTTTCTGTTTTCATTCAACAATCGAGTGCAGCGCTTGAAGAAGTAAGTGCAACAGTAGAACACTTAAAAGATGCGAATGAAAAAATGGCGGCATATGTGACAGAAACTGCCCATCGTGCCGCAATCATTCAACAACAAATGGTATAGAAGAACAGCACCCCTAGATCACTTAGGGGTGCTTCTTTAATGATATTTATGATAGCTTTTCCCTTGTTTCGAGAAAATCGTTCCACATTGTAATGAATAAGTCAATCAATTTCGGATCGAATTGTTTTCCACGACCATCAAGTAAAATCTCTTTTACTTTCTCTGGAGGAAAAGCGTCCTTGTAAATGCGTTTAGACAACAAGGCATCGAACACATCAACAATGGCGACAATTCGTCCTTCTAGCGGAATTTCTTCTCCTTTTAATCCGTTTGGATATCCTTGGCCATTCCACCATTCATGATGGGTTTGTGCAATGTTTGCGGCCATTTGAATGACAGGTAAATCGAGATTAGCTAAAATTTGATGTCCGATGAGCACGTGCGTCTTCATCGATTCCCATTCTTCTTTTGTCAATTTTCCTGGTTTGTTTAAGATGTAATCAGGGATACCAACTTTTCCGATGTCATGAAATTTCGCTGCAATTTGAATATCAGCCACAAATTGTTCGTCACATCCAGCAAGACGAGCAAGCATGCTGGAAAGAATACCGATGCGATGCACATGATTTTTCGTATCATCATCGCGATATTCAGCTAGTTGAAGCAACCGTTCAAGCGTATCAAACATCACTTTTGCCTCTTTTGTGACATCTTGAATGACAAGAAGGGCACGAGATAGCTCAAAAATTTTATTTTGTGGCAAAAGCCGAACCTTATAATAATGGGGCCCACTTTCGTTTTCAAATGTGGCAAGCATTGGTTCGGACTTTTCTTCCAGCGCTGGACAGCCTGAACAAGGGACGGTACGTTGATGAAATAACTCGTAACAACGACGTCCAATCGGATGCTCTCCCTCTATGCCGATGTGTTGCAACAATCGTTTCGTTTTTTCATCAATCCACGTAATACGACCAAAATCAATTGTGCTAATTTCGTAGGCATAAATATCAAGAAAATCGAAATCGCGTAAAAATAAGTATGGTCGAATAATTTCTTGCATAATTGAAAGTGTAAATTTCGTAAATCGCTCGAACGAGTGAATATATTGAACGACATGTGGGTCATGCAAATATTCTTTTGTTAAAAACACCTTTTTTATCGCTTCACAAATGGACTCGGTTGTAATATGGAAAAAGCTTTCATGATATTTTTGATCGATAATTAATCGACTCCAGTCGCGAATGATGCGAAAGTATGCTTCAGTGTCATAGTAAATTTTTTCTTGGAAAAATTGCAACAAAAAGTTTTTAACATAATGAAAAAACTTCTCACGTTCAAAAAAGCTGTATGAATACTCTTCCCATAGCCGTTGGGAAAACGATTGACGAAAAGCGTCCATAATTGCATCGACACGAAACGAAATATAGCCGCTAAATTGATCAAGATGTTGCAAATCTTGTTCTGTAAATCCGTTCACTTGCTGTAGTTTGTGCAACTCATAGCGAAGTGGATGAGCCGCTTTTTCGATTTCAGCCATTTCATATGCTTCAAGGGTAAGCTGCATGTCAAATGAAAATAATGCATGGATCGCTAATAAAACGTTGATCGTTTCATCCGACAAAATGGGAGAGATATGTTTATAAATAATTTCGATATATTTTGTATACGTAGCTAAATACCATTTTAAATCCAGTCCGATTTCGGAGTGCACTTTCCCGATATTGTATCGCTTTTGAATATACGCATCATCAATGATTCCTGCAAAACATTCATTCAAATATGTGATTTGTGTTTTTTTCAATCGTCTTAATGTCGAATGTTCTTCAATTAACTTGCGCAAAGAAGGGATAGATAATATCTCTTTATATAAATCTTCCACAATCCCTTTGACTAACGGTTGTAATACATTGCGATGATTGTAAATGGATTGTAGCTTTTCTTCTGTTACCCCTGTATAACGTAGCTGTTGGAGTCGCTTTTTGTCTGTTACTTGTATATGTTTCATCCCCCGAATTCTCCCCTTTATTGTATATGAGCAATTTGAACTTGTTTCACAACTTTTTCAAACGGAACAGGCGGGCTAAAGAAATAGCCTTGCACTTTGTCGCAATGAGTTGATTGTAAAAATGAAACGTGTTGATCTGTTTCTACTCCTTCAGCGACAATATGCAAATGCAAGCGATGGGCAAGTGCAATAATGGCTTCGGTTAATTTTGCAGTATGTTCGTTTGTAATGACTTCGAAAATAAACGATTTGTCAATTTTAAGTGTATCGACAGAAATATGGCGCAAATAACCGATTGATGAATAACCGCTACCGAAATCGTCAATTGCGATACGAATTCCCATTTGTTTTAGTGCACGAATCGTTTCGATGACTTGCTTTTCATCGCTTAACGCAATGTTTTCTGTAATTTCTAATTCAATATGGTTTGGTTGTAAACTCGTTTTCTCTAATAATTGTTGTACAAAAGAAAGAAATTGTTCATTTTTTAATTGACGGAGCGATAAGTTAATGCTGACGTATACGTGAGTCATGCCTTGTTCATGTAGTCGTTTTAAATCAAAAACAGCTGTTTGGAAAATATATTCTCCAAGCGGAATAATAAAACCATCCTCTTCGGCGATGCTAATAAATTCATTTGGTGGAACGAAGCCAAGTTCTTCATCGTTCCAGCGAGCGAGCGCTTCCATTCCAACCAGTTGATTTTTTTTCATGTCGATAATTGGTTGATAATATACAGCAATGGCACGTTGCTCTAAAGCGACGTGTAATCGTTGGCGAATGAGTGATTTGCGGATGCGCTCTTGTTCAAACGTTGGATCGTACATCGCCCATTGATTTTTTCCTTTTTTCTTTGCCTCGTACATTGCCATATCCGCATGTTGAATCAAAGTCATTTCATCTTCCCCATCTGTTGGGTATACGCTCACGCCAAGACTTGTTGTAATAAATAATTCTTTTTGACGAATGAAAAAAGGTTCATGTAGTATATCAATCATTTGTTGTGCCACTTGTTCAAATGAAGGGACATCAGCAACAATGACCGCAAATTCATCGCCCCCAAGGCGAGCGACAAAATGATCGTGCAAATGGCTTAATCGTTTCGCCACCAATTGCAACAAAAGATCGCCAGCCGCGTGACCAAGTGAGTCGTTAATGTTTTTAAAGTTATCTAAATCAAGAAAAAAAAGCGCCACAGTTTCGTTTTTTTCTTTCGCTATTTTTAAGTGTTCACGAAGTGTATCAATAAAATAGCGACGATTTGGTAAATTTGTTAGCTCATCAAATAAAGCTTGTTTTCTCAGTTGTTCTCTACTTTTAGCGAGCGCTTGCTCGGCGCGTTCTCTTGCTTGAAACGGTTCTTTAAACGATGCTAAATATAACCCGCGTAAAAAATAAGAAAAGCCGATCACTTTATATACGTGTCCGAATACATTTAACACATCATAAACGTGACGATATAACGTAAAAATGAGCTCGCTTAAAAATAAAAAGACGAAACCGATGATGACATCAAGCGTTGGCGCTAGCCGTTTTTCTTTATAGTGTCGAATGAGTAAAACGATCGTGATGATGTGTAATGTTGTGACGACGTACTCTACTCCGTTTTTTAGTGGAGTTGTTCCTAGTCCTTCAACGACAAGCGGTGGCAAGGAATCTGCAAAATGAACGATACTCATTGACACAATTCCTACATATAGTAAAGGAACAAAGAAACCGAGCAGCTTCTCGTTTTGTTGAATCGGTCCATCAGGAAGTAAAAAAGCGAGCAATAAAAAGACTGCTTGTGTGAGCCGAGCAGCTAGCCAAAAAGAAGTTGCAAGTTGAACGGAACTATCCGCAAACACAATGCCCGGCATTTCTTTATATGTAAGCGCATGCAATAAATCGAGGCAGCCGACGGCTAAAAAAGTTGTCGCAATGCGCAATCGACGGCGCGATAACGCTTGCGGAAACGAAATCCATCCTTGAAACGCAATAGCCATCGCAACTGTAATGCTGAAAAACTCAAGCAATGTATGAAGCGATAAAAAGTGATTTTGTTTAAATGTCATTGTTAGCGCTGAACTAAACAGCAAAATGGCAATGAAACAAATGAAGGCCAACGAGATCACCAGTATTGACCATTTCTCTTTTTTTGTCATCGATGTTATGTCCCTCCATCATCCCCATGTTACATCCATTATATATCGGAAAAATAGGAGAGGAAATGAAAAAATAATGAAAAAAGCAGGGAGAGTCCCCCTGCTTTGTTGTCGAGAGCAAGCACTTCGCGTCGAAAAGACGTTCGGCATGAAGTGCTTGCCTTCGCTTTATAAACGTTTTGCTCCAACAAAACGTTGTTTCCAATAAGATTGATGAATAGAGTCTATTTTGACCCCTTTTGACGATGTGGAATGAACCATACGTCCGTTGCCAATATAGATTGCAACGTGAGAGATCCCTTTATGTTTCGATGTTTTAAAAAACAGCAAATCCCCCGGTGCTAATCGTTTGAGGGAAACAGGCTTTCCGACTCCATACATCGCTCCTGAAGAACGAGGAAGCGAAACGCCTACTTTTTTGTATGTATAGCTAACAAAACCAGAGCAATCAAACCCTTTTGGTGTCGTTCCTCCTGCACGATACGGTGTACCAATCACTTTATGCGCTTCAGCAATGAGCGTATTTGCTGAAAACGCAGCTTCTGTTTTGAAAGGGTTTGCAAAAAAAGCGAAACTTAGTAACATGAAGAGAGCGGCAGTGGCTAGAGACTTTTTCATTGCTTGAACCTCCAAAAGACTTGTTCCGTCGACGAATACATTATAGCAAAAAAGATGTCGAAAAATTGTTACATAGCCATTAAATTATGTTACAAATACATTACAACGGTCGGTTTTTGTAAAAATAAAGAGAGAATTTAACATATATGTCGGAATAGAAAAGTTGAATGTAGACGAGCTTCGCGATAAGATAGGGGAGAAATATATTGAAGAAGGGGAACTTAAATGGGTGATTGGATGATTTCTTCAGAAGCGATTGTCGCTTTGTTAAAAATTATTGCGATTGACATTATTCTATCTGGAGACAATGCGATTGTCATTGCGATGGCTACACGGCGATTGCCGGAAAAACAACGCAATCGGGCTATTTTATTCGGTACTGCTGGCGCGGTCATTTTGCGCATATTGTTTGCGGCCATTATCGTCTTTTTATTGCAAATTCCGTTTGTTCATTTTATTGGGGGATTATTGTTGCTTTGGATTGCGTATAAAGTGCTTGTGAATGAGGAAGAAGAAGCGAATGTGCAAGCGGCTGACCGTTTATGGAAAGCGATTTGGACGATTATTGTAGCCGATGCTGTCATGAGCTTAGATAATGTTGTGGCGATTGCTGGAGCATCAGGGGGGCATATTGGTATGATCGCTTTCGGTGTCGCAATCAGTATTCCGATTATGATTTTTGGGTCGAAGGCGATTGTGTTGGCAATGGAGAAATATAAATGGATTCCGTATGTTGGATCAGGTATTTTAGCGTGGACCGCGGGGGAGATGTTATTAAAGGATGAACAAATCAACAAATGGATTGCTTTTCCGCACGGTTCGCAATCGCTCGTATTTCTTATTATGGTGACAGCTTCTATTTTACTAGCGGGATATGTAAAAAATAAAAAAATAGATAAACGAAAAATCGCATAAAAATTTTATGAACATATGTATAAAACAAAAAAGAACGGTCATAATGAATAATGCTAAGTGTATTCCCCCGATCCCCCTGTGAATATACTTGAAAGGGCTATCTCGATTGCGAGATAGCCCGATTTTTTTAAATAAATAAGTTTAAGCCTGCTTCTTCTGCATCACCTAAATATGTTGCGACACCGCCCACTTCGATTCCATCAATTAATTCCTCTTTTTTAATGCCCATAATGTCCATTGACATCGAGCAAGCGACAAGTTTGACACCTGCGGCCATGGCATTTTTCATTAATGTTTCAATGTCGTCTACATGTTTCTTTTCCATGACGTATTGAATCATTTTTGGTCCCATGCCTGCCATGTTCATTTTTGATAATGGGAGGTCATGAACACCTTTTGGCATCATCATGCCGAACATTTTCTCAAGCATATCTTTTTGTACCGGAGGAGCGTCTTTTTTCCGTAAAATATTTAGTCCCCAGAATGTAAAGAACATCGTTACTTTTTTGCCCATTGCCGCCGCACCAGATGCGATAATAAACGATGCAATCGCTTTATCTAAATCTCCGCTAAACACAACGATCGTTGCCCCGTCTTTTTTCGTTTCTTTTATAGATGGAGTCGGTGCTGTCGTTCCTTTTTGAATATAGGCGATAAACATTTTATTTTCGAACGTAGTTTTTAGTAACGTGTTCCCTGTTTTTTTACACCATGATTGAATGTCGCGAGCAAATCCTGGGTCCGTTGCTTTTACTTCTAATACGTCGCCATCTTTTAGCTGTTCCATTGTTTGATATACTTTCATAATTGGGCCAGGGCATTGAAGTCCGCATGCATCTAATGTTGTTGTCGCTTGAACATTCATGACATCGACACGCTCCACTTGTTTTTCTTCTTTCTCTGTTTGCTGTGCTTCATATTCGTTGTAAACAGCGGCATATGTTTTATATCCGCCATCTAAGTTTTTCGCACGGAAGCCATGTTGAGTTAATATGCGTGCTGCTAAATAACCGCGTAATCCTACTTGGCAATAAACGTAGATCGTTTCATCTTTTGGTAGCTCGTGAAGTCGTTTGCGTAATTGCCCGAGCGGAATGTTGATTGAGCCTGGAATAAATCCCATGTCGCGTTCCATTTCTTCACGAACGTCCACGAGGCATGCTCCGTTTTTCACTAATTGATTGACTTCATGCCATTGAATTGTTTCGACCATGTTTTCAATCATATTTGATGCAACGTACCCTGCCATATTGACTGGGTCTTTAGCCGATGAATATGGTGGTGCGTAAGCTAATTCTAAATCTGGTAAATCGAATACTGTCATTCCACCTTTGATTGCTGTTGCAATGACATCAATTCGTTTATCCACCCCATCGTAACCGACCGCTTGAGCACCGAATATGCGACCGGTTTTGCGATCGAACAATAATTTTAGGGCGATTGGAAACGCACCTGGATAATAGCTTGCATGTGAATTTGGATGGATGTGTAACACTTCATATGCGATGCCGAGACGTTGTAGCGTTTTTTCGTTGTTTCCTGTTGCGGCAACCGTCATATCAAATACTTTTGCAATCGCTGTGCCAAGCGTTCCGTTGTAACGTACGTTCCGGCCATAAATATGGTCGGCAACGATTCGACCTTGGCGGTTTGCTGGCCATGCGAGCGGAATGTGAGTCGGCTTGCCGTTAATATAGTCAATCACCTCAATTGCATCACCAATCGCATAGATGGATGGATCAGACGTTTGTAAATATTCATTGACTTGAATGCCACCCCGTTCGCCAATAGTTAGTCCTGCTTGTTTGGCTAATTCATTTTCTGGTTTTACGCCAATGGCTAAGACGATCATGTCCGTTTCGATCGTTGTTCCACTTTGTAAGCGAACGATTTTTCCTTTTTGCTCAAATGATGCAACGCCATCTTCTAAAATGAGACGAACGCCTTTATCTCTTATATGTTGGTGAAGAATCGCCGCCATTTCATAGTCAACGGGTGCCATAATTTGTTTTGCCATTTCAACGAGCGTCACGTCTATGCCGCGCTCCCATAAGTTTTCCGCCATTTCTATACCGATAAAACCGCCACCGATGACGACAGCTTTTTTCGGTTTCTTTTCATCTACATATGATTTGATTCGATCTGTATCTGGAATGTTGCGCAATGTAAATAAGTCGCTTGCTTCTTCTATGCCTGGAATGTTTGGTTTGATCGGGCTTGCTCCAGGTGATAAAACGAGATAGTCATAACTTTCTTCGTACGTTTCACCTGTTGGTAAATGTTTCACAGTTACCGTTTTACGTTCGCGGTTGATCGCAATCACTTCACTTTGAATGCGGATGTCGAGATGAAATTTTTCCGCCATGCCTTCAACCGTTTGAACGAGCAAAGCATCACGCTCTGCGATAGCACCGCCGATATAATATGGAAGACCACAGTTTGCAAACGAAATATATTCTCCACGTTCAAACATCACGATTTCTGCTTGTTCATCTAAGCGGCGTAGACGAGCCGCTGTTGTTGCGCCACCAGCTACACCACCAACAATGACAATTTTTTTGCTCATATTGATCAACCTCCTTACATTGTGAATTGTATCACAATAAAAATTATAGATGAAGGGGTATTAGTATTTGTTTGTGACGAATATGTGAATGTTTTCACCAAAGAACATTGTTGTATTGGTGATAGAGATATTTGTATAATTTGGTTGAAGAAAAACTTGCACAAGGGTGGGGAAAGTATGCATCCAAGTGTAACGTTTTTAAACTTCGACAACACGTATACGTGGCAACGAAATCTTCTCCGTTTTCCTCATGAATGGATCGATATGTATGACATCGAAGGAACAAATTTATATTGTGATGATGATGCAATAAAAGAAATTGAAAAAAGAATTGCACGTCGCCATACGAGAGGGATGACGTTGATCGGAAGCGGCAACTATCATTATGTTTCATACGTATTGCTTAAGCAGTTTCACGAGCCGTTTACACTCGTATTGTTTGATCATCATACAGACATGAATGAACAAACGCTGTTTCCGCTTCTGTCATGTGGCTCATGGGTATCATATGCTCAAAAACATGTTCCGACATTAAAACACGTTGTCATGATCGGTTCAGCAACTTCGTACGTATCTTCACATGTCACGACTTTTCCAAAAAATGATGTGATGTATGCGCCAATGACGATTGTGCGCGCCATTCCGACAAAACATGTGTACATTAGCATAGATAAAGATGTGCTTCGCCCACAAGATGCACAAACAAACTGGGACCAAGGGACGATGTCGTTACAGATGCTTTTGACTTACATCGACTATCTTTTCCGGTACAAGCATGTGCTCGGTGTTGATGTATGCGGTGAGGATCGAACATTTTGTGTAAAAAATGAGCAAGCAAATGAAGCGATTATACGCGCATGTTTCAAACATATGCCGATATCATCTGCGTCGTAACATTTTGTGAACACAATAAAAAAAGGATAGATGTTTTCCGCCTTGCGTACTATAATGGATATTGAAAAAGGTTATCATTATTAATTGGGGGATTATGTATGGTTGCGATGACGCAATTACGAGTTGGGGAACGTGCAAAAATTGTTGATTTATCGCGAGTAAGCGATTTAGTAAAAAGAAGATTGCTAGACATGGGGGTTACGGAAGGGGCGGAAATTTGTTTAAAATGTACGATGCCACTTGGTGGTCCATTTATGATTGAAAATTGCGGACAATGCGTCGGCATTCGTCGCAATGAAGCAATGAACATTCAGGTGAAGCCGTTATGATGCATATTGCGCTTGTGGGTAATCCAAATACAGGAAAAACATCGTTGTTTAATCAGTTAACCGGCACGTACGAATATGTTGGAAACTGGAGCGGCGTGACCGTTGAAAAAAAAGTGGGTGTTTTGCGAAATAAACAAGCAAAAATGATTGATTTGCCTGGCGTATATTCACTTCATCCACTTTCCCGTGATGAACGAGTGGTGACGCAATTTTTATTGACGGAGTCGTTCGATGAAATTTTAAATATCGTCGATGCCTCACAACTAGAACGGAATTTATTGTTAACTGTTCAACTACTAGAATTCGGTAAACCACTAGCGATTGCTTTAAATATGGTCGATGTCGCAGAAAGACGCGGGATATTCATTAATCAAGAAAAATTGGCAGCAGCGTTGCGCGTGCCAGTTGTCCCTGTCATTGCTCGCACAGGGAAGGGATGTGATCAAGTAGAGCATTTGTTGCTTGAAAAAGCAACAGAGCAAACAGAGCCTCTTACTCTTTTTTATGGTAGAACGATGGAACGAGCAATTGAGCGCTTTCGTGCCGCATGGGGAACGGAGGAGAAATTCCCTGTCCGTTGGTTAGCTATTCAGTTTTATGAAGGGAATAGCTATGTTCGTGATTATGTAGCAAAAAAATTGCCAGAAGCAACATGGCGCTCATTGTATGAACAAGCAGAAAAAGAAGTGCAACAAACAGAGCAAATGCCACCTGCACAGCTCATTTATGAACGGCGCCGTTCATTTGTAAAAGAAATCATTGAACAATCTGTACAGCGCAAAGAAATCGGACGGGTGACGCTAACGGATCGAATTGATGCTGTTGTAACAAATAAATATGTCGGTATTCCGCTTTTTTTATTGGCGATGTATATTTTATTTCAACTTACATTCGACTGGCTCGGAGCACCGCTTTCCGATTTGCTTGACGCATTTTTCGCTGGCCCGTTGACGAATGTGGTCACAGCGATGTTGGAAGCCATCGGGGCTTCTGAATTTATTCGTTCGCTTATCGTCGATGGCATTATCGCAGGAGTAGGCGGCGTGCTTGTATTCGTGCCACAAATTTTCATTTTGTTTTTCTTTATTTCGTTTTTAGAAGATTCGGGATATATGGCGCGTGTAGCGCTTGTCATGGATCGATTAATGGAAGCGGTCGGATTAAACGGAAAAGCATTTATTCCGCTTATTATTGGATTCGGTTGTAATGTTCCTGGCGTCATGGCAGCACGGACGATTGAACAACCGCGCGAACGGCTTGTGACGATGTTGTTAACACCACTGATGTCTTGTTCGGCACGTTTGCCTGTATATGCTTTATTTGTCGGTGCGTTTTTTGCTGCACATCAAGCGATTGTCGTTCTTTCGTTATACGTTCTTGGCGTCTCACTTGCTCTTATACTCGCTAAGCTATTTTCATTAACGATCTTAAAAGAAGAAGCATCCGTATTCGTCGTTGAATTGCCACCATATCGTATGCCCCAGTGGCAAGCATTATGGCGCAGTACGTGGGATAAAGGAAAAGGATTTGTGAGAAAAGCAGGGACGTTCATTTTTGGTGGTTCCGTTGCTATTTGGCTCTTATCTTATGTCGGTCCACATGGTGTAAATGTAAATATGGACGACAGCTTTTTAGCGATGATTGGTGGTGTGCTTGCGCCGTTACTTGCTCCGCTTGGATTTGGTACGTGGCAAGCTGGTGCCGCGTTATTAACCGGATTTTTAGCAAAAGAAGTCGTTGTGTCGACGATGAACATTATTTATCACGTGCCGGATGTCGAATCGCTTCAAGGACTCATGGCATCGCACTTTACTGCTCTATCTGCATTTAGTTTTATGGTATTTGTTTTATTATATGTTCCATGTTTAGCAACTGTTGCGACGATTTATAAAGAAACACGTTCGCGAAAATGGACGATGTTTTCGATTGGTTATGCGCTAGTTTTAGCCTATATCGTTTCGTTTGTCATTTACCAAGTCGGAAGCTTATTCGGCTTCTAAAGGAAGGGATATACATGATCGCAAATGTTGTCATCGGATCGGTCATTTTCGGATATGCAGGATGGACAATTTTCCGCTTTATTCAAAAAAGTAAACGTGGCACATGCGCTGCTTGCTCAGTCAAAGGATCATGCGGCACAAATTGTCATGAAAAAAGCTGACTTCGGTCAGCTTTTTTCAATAGATGATGCGAAAGGTCGTTTCGTGAGGGACGGTAGGAATGGCGTATTGTTCTACTCGTTCGACACGTGCAAACGGTGGTCCTTTTTTTATTTCATCAACAAATGCTTCTACTCGCTCTGTCTCGCCTTGAACTTCCATTTCGATCATATGGTCGGCTTCACAGTTTTTTACCCAACCGGTTAAACCCCGCCTTCTTGCTTCATATTGGGCAAAGTAACGAAAACCTACACCTTGTACGCGACCGTGCGCAACAACGGAATAACGAACGATCATCTGTTTATCTCCTTCGCTAAAAATTTTCTATAAAAATCATACAACAGTCTACCTTGTATTGCATACGTTGAATACGTAAAAAGATGAATGAGGAGGAACTGTTGTGAACGAGACAGATCGTTACATTCAAAAAGCAGTGATGTACGACTTATTAGCGCGCTACTATCAATATAGAGATCATGATCAATATGAAAAGTATATGCGAAAACATATGGAGTATGTAGAAAAACTTGCGAAGTCACGCGAGGAAGAGCGAGTGGATGATGATGGACGCATTCGTCTGTTTCACGCTTCACCGAATGCCCCTGCAGTTGACGTATACGTGAATGGACAAAAAATATTGCGCAATATGAAATATAAACAACTAAGTCAATATATGAAAGTGACAAAAGGAGAGCATCGCATCGACGTGTATCCAGCAGGACATACGACGTCTCCAGTTCTAAGTCAAACCATTCAAGTCTTGCCAAAAATGGCGTATACGCTTGCGGTCATTGGTGACGTACATCGCTTGCAACTTCTTTCTATTCTCGATGAACCATATGCACCGTATGGAAAGGCGAAAGTGCGTTTTGCTCATTTCTCGCCCGATGCGCCAGCGGTAGATATTGCGCTACGTGGTGGGGATGTGTTGTTCCAAAATGCTTCGTTTGGAAAGGTGACGAATTATATTGAGGCGCCAGTCAACGAAAAATTGCATGTCGATGTGCGGGTGGCAGGGACAAATCAAGTCGTTTTATCGATTCCCAATGTGCGCTTCCAACCGAATAAGTCTTATACGGTCGTTGCCGTCGGTTACGTATCCCGCACTCCTTCATTACAGGTGTTAGTATTAGAGTCATAAACAGAGAGAGCGTTGATCGAAATGATCAAGGCTCTTTTCGCTTTTGGCGTTGTTCGTATAATGTTTCGAGATGTTGAGCGATCGATTCATCGAATTGTTGTTCAAGTTGTTTTTTGATTTGTTTTGCAAGTGTAGGGCTTGCTCCCCCTGTTGTAATAGCAATTTGTAATTTTCCACGTGAAAAAAAGGCAGGTACATGAACGTTGCCGAAAAGATGGTTGCTCGCTACGTTGACAAGTTGATTTGGGGATGCATAGGTAGCGATTTGTTCATTGATGTTTGGATCATTCGTTGCGGCAATAATGAAAAAAGCATCGGCATAGTCGCTCGGTTCAATTGAACGTGCATGCCACGTAATTCGCTTTTGTTCGGCTAAATGAACAATGGCGTCGATCGCTTTTGGGCTAATGACGGTAATGCAAGCCCCTTCATCAAGAAGAGGGAGGAGGCGGCGATACGCAATTTGTCCGCCACCGGCAATGACCACTTTTTTTCCTACCATTCGTATGAAAAGAGGAAACATATGCCCTACCTCCATTCTTTGACTTGTTGTTCAACGAGACGATCTAATACGTCATACGTCCGAATCGGAGGATATAATGTAAACGATACGTCGCTCGTTTGTTGTGCTTGAAGCGTTTCATGAATATAGTCAAGCAGCTGTCCGAAAAATAAAATGTATGGCACAACGGCCACTCGTCTGTGCTTCGCTGTTTTGGCAAGCGAAGTGACAACGTCAGAAAAAGAAGGAGAAGCAGCTGCTAAATAACACGGATAGACGGGGATGTTTGTTTCTCGTTGCAATAGATGAGCAATTTGTTTGAAATCAGCTTGCGCGTCTATATCGCTGCTTCCACGGCCAACGAGCACGATCGCATCAGCAGGTTCGAGTGTATTCGATATGGCGGAAACGATACGACGTTGTACGCCGAACGGTTTTCCATACGTCATCGTGACAGCGGGAAACATCTTTTTTGCTTGTTCTAATTCATATGGAATGTCGCGTTTTGCGTGGTTAGCCGACAATAGTAAAAGCGGAATGGCTAAAATGGCAGTTGCTCCATCATGAACGCAACGTTCCACCCCTGTGACAATATTCGGTTCACATAATTCTAAAAAGCATATATGTTGAATGGGGATTGAAATGGAAGAAGAGAGGCGTTCGACGAAAGCGACCGCCTCTTTTTGTCCTTCTATGGAACGACTTCCGTGACAAATATATAAAACAGCTTGCATACGTCTACCTCATTCCATGTGCAATTTTTTCTTCTAACATTGTTTCAAACCATTGCAGTTGTTCATGTAGGCGAACGACTTCCCCGACAATAATAATGCTCGGGTTCGAGATGGATTGTTTTTTTACCGCTTCTACAATCGTATGTAACGTCGCTACGATCGTTTTTTGTTCGGGAAGCGTTCCCCATTGGATGACGGCAACAGGAGTTTGTGGATGTCTGCCGTACAACTGTAATTGTTTACAAATGAAAGGGAGATGTTTCACGCCCATATAAATGACGAGCGTATCAACTCCTTTTGCTAAATGTTCCCATTGTACCGCATCCGTTGCATCGAGTCGGCGATGACCTGTGACAAATGCAACGCTTCCGCTAAAATTGCGATGAGTGACAGGAATGCCTGCATATGCTGGAACGGCAATGCCAGATGTCACTCCGGGAACGATTTCAAACGGAATGCGATGTTTCATAAGTGCTTGCGCTTCTTCACCACCACGTCCGAATAGAAAAGGATCGCCGCCTTTCAATCTCGTGACAAATTTCCCTTTTTTCGCATGCTTCACTAAAAAATGATTAATTGTCTCTTGTTTCATTGTATGGTAATTTGGTAACTTTCCGCAATAAATCAAATCAGCATCGCGCTTGGCGTACGACAGTAGCTGTTCGTTAATGAGGCGGTCGTATAAAATCACATCTGCTTGTTGAATACATTTTAATCCTTTTACTGTAATGAGCTCAGGATCCCCAGGACCAGCGCCGACTAAATATACTTTCCCCATTGTCTCCTCCTAAATCCACTGTTTATTTTTTAGATAGGAAATGATTTGTTGAACGCATTGTTCAATTGAATATTGATCCGTATCGACGACAAGTTCTGGCGAAAGCGGTGGCTCATATGGTGAATCAATGCCGGTAAAGTCGCGAATTTCTCCATTTCGTGCTTTTTTATACAGTCCTTTTGGATCGCGTTGCTCACATGTTTCAAGCGGACAATGAACATAAATTTCGATAAATTCATCTTGCTCGAGCTTGCTGCGAACGAGTTGACGGTCTTGACGAAACGGAGAAATAAAGGCAGTCAGCACGATTTGTCCACTGTCTACGAACAATTTTGCTACTTCACCAATGCGGCGAATGTTTTCTGTACGATCTTCGGCAGAAAAACCTAAATCGCTATTTAAGCCGTGACGCACGTTATCGCCATCAAGCACGTAACATTGAATGTTTTGTTCAAATAATGTTTTCGCGACCGCGTTAGCTAATGTGGACTTCCCAGACCCTGACAACCCTGTAAACCAAAGAACGAAGCTATGGTGTTTATTTTTTTTTCGTCGATCTTCTTTTGTTACACTTTCTTGATGCCAAACGATATTCATGAACGGCCACCTCCGACTGTTTGTAAACCATCCATCAGCACGCGCACAACTTCTGGGCGACTGAATGTGCTTGGTGGCATTTCACCAGCGCGCAACATTTCCCGTACTTTTGTTCCAGACAGAACGACATGAGCGGTTGCATCGTGCGGGCACGTTTTCGTTGACGCCATCGCTTCACATTTTGTGCAGTAAAAGCTATGTTCGAAAAAGAGAGGGGTAATGCCTAGCTCTTCGTTTGTAAACTGCAAGAAAATTTTTTGAGCATCATACGTGCCATAATAATTGCCAACTCCCGCATGGTCACGGCCGACGATAAAGTGGGTGCAACCAAAATTTTTACGTACGAGTGCATGAAAAATGGCTTCACGTGGACCTGCATAGCGCATTGCAGCTGTAAATACACCGAGAAAGACGCGATCTTTTGGATAATAATGTTCAAGTAATACTTGATAGCTTTTTAAACGAATGTCTGCAGGAATGTCATCTTCTTTCGTTTCGCCAACGAGCGGATTTAAATAAAGACCGTCGACGATTTCAAGTGCACACTTTTGAATGTATTCGTGGGCGCGGTGAACGGGATTGCGCGTTTGAAACCCGACGACTGTTTTCCAGCCAAGTTCCGCAAACCGTTGCTTTGTTTCTTTTGGTGTAAAAAAGAATGGCGAAAAAATTCCTTTATCTGTTTGACGCACAAGCTTCACAGGTCCACCGATATATATATCCGGTTTTTCAAATAATTTTTTTACGCCAGGGTGTGCCACGTCTTCTGTTTGGTATACAAGACGCGCTTCTTTTCGCTTGTCTGGGCGATATATATGTTGCACTTCCATGGTGCCGTACACCGTTCGGTCATACACGAGTTCGACTTCTTCTCCGAGCGATAGTTGTTTCGCTTGTTGTTCTGTTACTGCAAGCGTAATGGGGATGCTCCATACCGCTCCATTTGTAAGCCGCATCGTTTCGACAACCGACTCATAATCATCTTTTCCTAAAAAGCCAGTGAGCGGTTCATATCCGCCGATGGCCAGTAATTCAAGGTCACTTAACTCTGCTTTACTTAATACGATTTGTTTCATGTTCAATACCTCCTAAACTTATTATTCTTATAAAATAACTAGGTTTAAATGCCGCCACCATGTTCGTGAAATGAGCGACGTTCCTCTGTGATCGTTTTTTTTAAGCTAATCGTTCCAAGTGTGGCGAAACAAACGCTCACAATCGCAATAGCTGTATAGACGTCGCTATGAAGCAATAATTTAATTAAACTATATGAAACAGCTAATGCAAAAATAGGCGAGACAACCCACACTTTTAGCACTTGAATGACAATTTGCTTTTGCCAAATGGAAAAGCCGCTTTTCGTTGTGCCGATACCGATAATGGCTGATGTCGTAATTTGTGTCAGTGGAACGGGAAGACCAAAAAGAGATGAAACGATGACGAGCGTTGCTCCGATTCCTGAAATAACGCATCCTTCGAGCTGAGAGAACGTCGTAATTTTTTTTCCGTTCGTTTCTAATACGCGGCTACCGAGCAAAAGCGCTCCAAGGGCAACGAATAACCCGCCGAAAATGATCCCGTGTTGGACGGATAGTAAACCTGCTCCAACGAGAGGACCGACCGCGTTGGCGACATTGTTCATTCCGGCTGAAAACGCCTCGAAAAATCCAGCAATAATAAGCAAAAAGCCGATCCATTTGTTTTGTTTGACGGTTTTTCCTTTTAGCCATTTGCTAATGAAAAAAGCGAAAGAAAACGCAGCAAGCGGTGTAATGAGCCAAAACGATACAATCCATATGAGCTTGCTCACATATACGCTTTGATACGCAATACCTGCCCCAACGACCGCCCCGACTGTAATTTCGCTTGTCGATAGCGGAATACCGAGCACGTTGGCCGCAAATAACGAAATCGTTGCTGCTGCTAAGACGATGACAACAAGCTCTGTTTGTAAAATGGATGGAGGAACGAGGCCAGAGCCGATCGTTTTCACAACTTCTCCTCCGCTTAAACTGCCGAGGAAAATGGCGATGGCGCATATGAGTAAAGCGATTCGTTTATTTGGCAATGTGCCAGAACCGTAAGCAGCTCCCATGGTCGCAGCGGCTCCGCTTCCCCCAATGTTCATCGCAAAGAAAAAAGCAATCATAAAAGCAACGATGACCAAATCACTCCCCCCTTTATGATTCGTGCAAGCCGCATTCTGTTTTTCCTAGCCCAGCCCATCGACCAGAACGTAAATCTTCTTCTGTATAAGCAGGGGCTGTACACGGTGCACAACCGATGCTCGGATATCCGCGGTCATGAAGCGGATTGTAAGAGAGATTGTGGCGATGCACATAGCGCCATACGTCTTTCCACGTCCAGTAAATGAGCGGACAAACTTTAATGTTTTGAAACTTTTTATCGCGATTAATAAATTCAACATGTTGTCGTGTTGGCGATTGTTCACGGCGCAGTCCTGAAATCCACGCTTTTTTTCCTGTCATCGCTTCTCGTAGCGGAATAATTTTTCTTAGTTCACAGCATTTGTTCGGGTCTCTTTTCCAAAGTTCTGCACCGAATTGTTTCTCTTGTTCTGCAAGTGATACAGACGGTGTTTGCAAATGAATGCGCAAGCGCGGGTATGCTCGTTTGACTCGTTCGATCGTTTCGTATGTTTCAGGAAAATGTAAATGTGTATCGAGAAACACAATGTGAGCATCATCCTTCACTTGAGAAATGAGATCAATGAGCACGATGCCTTCAATGCCAAAACTGCACGCATACAAAAGATCGTCACCATAATGGGCATACGCCCATGAAAGCACATGTAATGCTCCTTTTTCGTTATTATCGATTGGAAAAGTTGGTTTTTGAACGTCATCCCACGTTTCATACGTAATCATATCTCATCTCCCTTTCGTATTCGTCGCCCTTTATGTTTGATTGTTTTAAATTTTAACACAATTCATTCATATGTCAATCCTAGTTTTTCTATCGGAATTTATTTTTTAAAAAACGTCATGGCAAACGAAAAAAAACATGATTATACTGTTTGTATGGGAGATGTTGAAGGGAGTGGAATATGTTTGCGGCTCATTTTATTAGAAGAATACGATGAGCGAACGATGGAATTGGCACGTCCGATTTATGATCGCCATCGTCGTGTATTGTTAGCAGCAGGAAGAAAAATTCATCCTAAATATGTAGAACGTTTGAAACAAATGGATATTCGCTACGTATTTGTTGAAGATTCGGTGTCTGAAGGCATTACTTTAGAAGAGTTGCTCGATATGCCATCATGGATGGATGCGATTGAAGTTGTTCAACAATCGTTTGATGCAGTACGAAAGCGGGAACAATTGCCGCTTCGTTCGTTGTTTAAACTAGCGGTAAAGCTCGTTGATGAAGTGAAAAAAAGAAAAGTGTTAGCGGTCATTCCGGCGACATCGCTTGAAATGGAAGCACAGCCTTACGCTCATGCTGTGAATGTCGCATTATTGTCATTGCAATTAGGGAAGAAGCTACATTTGAACGATTTACAGTTGCGCGATGTCGCGCTTGGTTCGTTGTTTCATGACATCGGAAAAGAAATTGAAGGAGAAGCGCATCATACCGTAAAGGGATTTGAATATTTACGAAAAGAGCGGGAACTTAGTTTATTATGTGCACATATGGCGTATCAACATCACGAACATGCAGACGGCTCAGGTACACCGCGCGGATTAAAAGAAACGGATATTCATTTGTACGCCCAAATTTGCGCTATTGCCAATGAATACGAAAATTTAATTTCCGCTGAATTTGTGCCGCCGCACGAAGCGCTTGAGATTATTATGGCGCGAAGCGGTATTCGGTATAGCCAGCAGCTTGTGCGGCTTTTTGTTGGCACGATTCCTGCCTATTTGCCGGGAACAATGGTCAAAATGAGCGACGGAAGAAACGCAATCGTTACAAAAATTGTTGAACATATGCAACGTCCGTACGTACGGTACACGGATACACATGAAGAAATTGCGCTCGCGGATCATCCGTCGCTTCTAATCGTTGGACAGGCGATTTTATAATTTTTTGCGTAAATTTCCGAGCTCTTCAGCGATCGCTTGCATTTCGCTCGGGCTAAACGATGGCTTTTTCATCACCATATCGTATATATCTTTTAATTCATCATATAGTTGCTCGTCGAAATGATCTGGTTTAATCGCATCAAAATTTAATACTTTTAATTTTTCTTTGATTTGCTCAATCATTTGTTCAACTGATAAACGCACAATCGTCATCCTTTCATATATGATTGTGTTCATTGTATCATTGTTTAACTATTCATTCTACTTTGAGAGGTGAAATAAAGTGATTCGTGTGTTATTTGTTTGTTTAGGAAACATTTGTCGTTCTCCGATGGCGGAGGCGGTATTTCGACATCTTGTGAAGCAAGAAGGACTTGATCACGTCATTTCTGTTGATTCAGCAGGAACGGGAAACTGGCATATCGGTAAACCACCTCATCATGGCACACAGCGCATTTTAACAGAAAAACAAATTGATTTTACAGGATTGAAAGCACGACAAGTTACAAAAGAAGACTTTCATACATTTGATTATATTATTGGCATGGATAGCGATAATATCGCTCATCTTCGCCGTCTTGTCGGCGATGATTGTCGTGCGGTGATTGCTCGCTTTATGGACTTTGTGCCAAACCGTCGCGTAGACGATGTTCCAGATCCGTACTTTACAGGAAATTTTGAAGAAGTGTACGAATTAGTCGAAGAAGGGTGTAAACATATATTAGAGCGCGTGAAACGAGATCATTCATTGTAAGGAGGAACAGGCGATGGGAAAGGGGAAATGGTTGGCATTCGCTGGGATTGCTCTGTTGTTGACGAATAAAAAAGCGCGTCAAGTGGTAAAAGAAGCGTGTCGTGAATGGATGGATGATGTGGAAAGAATAAAAGAGACCGTACAGCAAACGAGACAACATGTCGATGAAATGGTGAATGATTTGCAGTTTATTGTGAATAAACTAAGTGAAGTAAAAGAAACAACGCCGCAAGTGATGGAGTGGATTGGGGAACTGATTCGCAAACGCTCGACATAAGGAGCAAGGTGGTGAAAGATGATTATTAGTTTTTCCGTCGTCCGAGAGCTCATGAAACGGTTCGATGAAGATGAAGTGTTCGATTTATCGGCTGAGTTGGCATATTTCTTTTTGCTTTCGCTATTCCCGTTTTTGCTGTTTTTGCTGACGTTTTTATCGTATTTGCCCATTCCGCATGAAGATGTAATCGCCTTTTTAAGTCAATATGCTCCGAGCGAAACGGCACATTTAATTGAAACAAACATTAAGCAGCTCATGGAATTACAAAGCGGAAAATGGTTATCGTTCAGCGTACTTGCAACCGTATGGGCTGCATCGAACGGGATGTCCGCCATTATTCGCGCCTTAAATCGTGCATATGATGTAAAAGAAACGCGCTCTTTTTTTGTTGCACGTGGGGTTTCCATTTTGTTTACATTTGCCATGATTTTCGTCATTATTGTGGCGCTTGTTTTTCCTGTATTCGGAAAAATGATCGGTACATTCCTTTTTTCAGCTTTTGGGCTTTCCGATGTGTTTTTACGCATATGGGAAACGATTCGTTGGTTTGTTAGTTTCATCATTTTATTTTTTGTTTTTTCTGTGCTATACGTTTTTGCGCCGAGCAAATATGTTCGTTTTCGTGACGTATGGAGCGGTTCGCTATTTGCCACAGTCGGTTGGATGGTTGTCTCTCTTGCTTTTTCGTATTATGTGAATCAGTTCGGTAACTATTCGGCGATGTACGGTAGTCTAGGTGGCATTATTGCGCTAATGGTTTGGTTTTATTTGTCCGGTATGATGATTGTATTAGGTGGAGAGTTAAACGCTATCTTTTGTTGTAAACGAGAAGGAAACATGCGCATACGGTAGTTATTCCCTCTTATAAAAAAGCCTCGCTGAAACCATATTACAAATGAACGTCGTTATGAAGGGGGACTATTACGTGACGAAAAAAACGAAAAAGGATGGCGGAACAAAACAAAAAGGAAAAAGCCGCCCGAAACATAAAACGAGCAGTAGCGCAAACGGACAAAACGGATACCATTAAAGAGAAGAGGGATGTGTTGCACATCCCTCTTATTCTGCAATTTCTTCGTGATGATAATATGTTTGGTTGTAAATATGTTCGATTTCTGCATCCGTCATGTAAACAAGTTGCTCTTGATTAAATCCACGCAATTTTGTAATAAACTCAATCATATTTTTTCTTTCTTCTCTACTCATCATGATCGCTCTCCCCTCTGTTTTAAAACAGTTTATTTTGTTTAATTGTATTATATAACAGAGGGTTAAAAAGCGTCAACGTTTTTTTCTTGTTTTTTAGAAAAATATTTTGAAAATTTTGTGAACGGGCGCTGGGCGAATAGTAAAAGAAGCAAAAGAGAGCTCATGGAGAAGAAAAATAATCCCTCTTGCTGTTGTAATACAACGCCACCGATTGCAGGACCGCATATGCTCCCAATACTATATAGCATACCGCATAAAATGTTGCCGACAGGAAGAAGCGACGTTGGCAACAAGTCCGCCATATACGCCATGCCGAGTGAAAAAAGTGAACCGACAAACATACCGGCAACGAAAAGCGTCGTTGTTAGTTGCACAGGAGAAGAAAACCATGTCGCTATAGCAAAACAAAAGGCACCTACGGCTAATGCAATCATAATCATCGTTTTTCGTGAAAAGCGATCGCTTAACGTTCCGAGCGGAAGTTGAAAAGCGATGCCGCCAAGAGCAAACGCAGGAAGCATCATCGCAACTGTCTCAACGCTCAATGCGTTTCTTAGCGCATAAATAGGAAACATGCTATGAAGTGAAGCCTCTAAAAAGCCGTAGCCGAATGGCAACAACAAAGCTGGCCAAGCTTGCTTCCAAGCGTGAAAAAAGCGTGTCGCTCCAACCTTTTCTGTTTCTTCCGTTTCTGGATATGTATGTGGCAAGAAAAATAATAATATCCAGCCACATAAGCTGAGCAAAGATGAAACGATAAACGGCAACGCTTCATGTATGTGAACGAGCGGAACGAGAAGCGGTCCGATCATAAAGCCAACGCCAAACGATAAACCATATAGCGAAATGTTGCGACCGCGCCGCTGAGTAGGAGAAGCGTATGTAATCCACGTTTGCGAACCGAAATGAAGGATGTGATCGCCAATTCCGATAAATAGCCGAAGCATAAACCAAAACAATAACGAAGATGAGATCGGAAAAATCGTCAAAGAAACGATTACGATCGCTCCACCGGTCATAATTAAACGTTTAAAGCCGTAGCGACGAAGCGGACGTTCTAAAAAAGGTGACACGACAAGAACGCCGATGTACATCGCTGTCGCATGTATGCCGCTAAGCGATGAATGAACACCATTTTGTTCAAAAATGATAGAAATAAGCGGCAACAATAGTCCTTGAGAGAGACCTGAAATCATGACGATGCTAACTAAAATAAAAAAATGACGTTGTCGCATAATTCCCTCCTGTAATATATTCACTATGTTCGATATTAAAGCGTTTCACGAGAAGAAGCAACGAAAAAGACGGATGAAAATGGGAGTAGATTTGTGTAAAATATGGTTGATATCCCATAAATGAAAAGGAGACGATTTGATGGAACGCATCTTTTTTTTGTTAACGGTCATCGGTGTTCCACTTTCTGTTGCAGGAAGCTTACTTCATTGGCCTGCAACCCCGATGTTTGTCGTTTATTGTGTCACAATTATTGCGCTCGCTAGCTATATGGGACGAGCGACAGAAAGTTTGGCAATTGTGGCTGGTCCTCGCATCGGTGGACTTTTGAATGCGACATTTGGCAATGCCGTCGAATTGATTATATCCATTTTTGCGTTGAAAGCTGGCTTAGTAAGTGTTGTGTTGGCGTCGTTAACGGGTTCCGTGCTTGGCAACTTATTGCTTGTAGCAGGTTTATCGTTTTTTGTTGGTGGTTTGAAATATAAACGGCAATCATTTAACGTATATGATGCGCGTCATAATTCAGGTTTACTAACATTTGCTATTTTAGTTGCTTTTGTCATTCCAGAAGTATTTTCGATGACGATGAATGAACAAAAAACGTTATCATTAAGTATCGGTATTTCGATGATTATGATCGCCCTTTATTTAGCTGCGTTATATTTTAAACTTGTTACTCATCGCGGTGTATATCAACATAAAGAAGATGTGGAAGAACATGAGGAGCCAGAATGGTCAAAAGGAAAAGCGATGCTCATTTTAGCCCTTGCCACCGTCGCAGTTGCTTACGTATCCGAAAGTTTAGTTCATACGTTTGAAGTCGTCGCTCATTCATTTGGATGGAGTGAACTATTCATCGGGGTCATTATTGTTGCCATTGTCGGAAACGCTGCAGAGCATGCTTCCGCCATCATTATGGCATATAAAAATAAAATGAATGTTGCTGTTGAAATTGCGATCGGCTCAACGCTGCAAATTGCGATGTTTGTTGCACCTGTATTAGTGCTCGTTTCCCTCTTATTTCCGACGCACATGGCGCTCGTTTTTACGCTTCCAGAGCTTGTGGCGATGGTGACAGCTGTCTTATTAACAATCGTTCTTTCCAACGATGGAGATACGAACTGGTTCGAGGGGGCGACACTGCTCGGGGCGTATATGATTATGGGAATTGGATTTTATTTATTGTAATCCGTCAGTTATCGCTGGCGGATTTTTTTGATCAAGAGGATAAATTGTTGACTTTTGAAAAAAATAACGATGAACGATGTAAAAAGAAAGGAGTTTCCGCATGAAAAGATGGTTTGCTTTAAGCATCATATTCATTTTCTTCTGTATTCCAACGGTTAGCGAAGCAACTGTCAAGCTCCCGCCATCGGTTATTGACATTTCAAAAGAAAATACGTATCCGAATCCGACGCAAAATTTGCCGTATTTGCAACCGAGTGAGTTAGCGAAACAACTGCTTCAGTCGGCGAATGTGAAAATTGAAAATCCGGAATTAATTCGTCTTTTAAACGAATCGTCGATTTCAAGCACGCCGTTTGCGATCGGTTATGAAGCAACGATTTATTTAGGACAATGGCCGTTAAATTATGAATCGACGGAAACATCGACGAATTGGGAGTATCAAAAAGTGAATACAAACTTCATCGACAATCGCGGTGGGAAAACCGCAGCGCGACTCACATATCGACAAGAGATGCAAAAACAAGTACGCGGGGGACTAACCGCGAGCATCCCAAATGAAGAAGACGTAAAAAAAATGATGCTACTCACAGCAATGAAAAAGACAAACTTGCCGCTCTCGTTTAGTACGTGGATCGGCATCGGGACGAAAAAAGAACAAGCATATAACGTCCCGCCGAAAAAATTAGGATATTTATACGCCTACGCTCCTGCGGTGAACGAAAAGGGAAAAGTGACGTACGGTGAAGTATATATCGTCTTAAAAGGAAAGAAAAAGAGCATTGTCGTCAAAAACGTGACGTCGCAAGGAATTGGCGCTTGGATTCCTGTACAAGACCGCCTATCATTCGCATTTGTCGCGAGCGACGTTCCGAGATGATGAAAAAAGCTTGTCGAGCGCCCCGACAAGCTTTTTCATCTTACCGTTCGATTTTTGCTTTTCTTGTTGTAAAATCGACATTCGGATAATAACGGTTTTTTACAAGTACATTTGGCCCTAAACATTTTACCGCAGGACAATGGCAGTTCAACGATTTGGCTAAGTCAGATGCCATCCATTTGTCATAAGCAGAAAGAAGCGAGTCGGTTTGAATGTTGCCAAGTGTCGGTTCATCACCAAAATCAGTGACAATAATGTCGCCTGTAAAAATGTTTACATTTAAACGTGAACGTCCATCAGGGTCGTTTCGTACCGTTACATTTTTACTCTCGTATAAACGTTTTAATAGCGCTAAATCTTCTTCGTTGTCGCTGCATGGATAAAAAGGTAACGTACCAAACAACATCCATACGTTCTCGTCCCGTATATCAAGTAAATGATGAATCGTCTCACGCAGTTCATCTAACGTTAATGTTTCTAAACTGCTAGCGAAGTCGCTTGGATACATTGGATGTACTTCATGACGTTGACAGCCCATTTCGTTCACAATTTGGCGATGAATCGTTTCTATATGTGGACGCGTCCGTTTATTTAACATCGTTTCAGCTGAAACGATGACCCCCCTGTTTGAAATGGCACGCGCATTTTCAATCATGCGTATAAAGTAGCGCTCGCGTTGTGCGACAGTTGGCTTTTTATCCATCATCGCAAATCCGCCTTCAATAAAATCATCAATCGTGCCCCAGTTATGCGAAATATGTAAAACGTCTAAGTAAGGAATAATTTTTTCGTACCGTTCTAAATCGAGCGTTAAGTTAGAGTTTATTTGTGTGCGCACTCCGCGTTCGTGTGCATATTTTAGCAGCGGCACGACGTATTGTTCGACGGATTTCATCGAAAGCATCGGCTCACCGCCTGTAATGCTTAACGAACGCAAATGTGGAATTTCATCAAGACGACGAAGAAGAAGATCGAGTGGTAGCGCCTCAGGATCTTTCGTTCGTAACGTATAACCGACGGCACAATGTTCGCAACGCATATTGCAAAGGGTTGTTGTTGTAAATTCGATATTCGTCAACTGCATGCTTCCGTACTGTTCAACATCCATATATGCTTCCCAAGGATCAAATGTCGGAGTAATCGCTTGACGCAACAATGTTTCCATAACCAAGCTCCTTTTATTTTAAAATAGGACTAACGATAATTATGCAAACGAAATGGAATGATTGTCAATGATGTTTCGATCGTGTACGATAAAGAAAAAGCGAGGTGACGATGTTGGGCAACGCAGTATCAGATCAAAATCTACAACTAACATATTTAAAAACGCGCTTAAATATGTTTCTTGAAGTGCTCGAAGCGCTCGATCCAGAAACGGCTGAATTAGAAGACATTGACCGCCTTATTCAAATGATTGATGATTTAGAAATGAAATACGAGCGGTTTAAAAAAGATTGGGAAAAAAGTCGCTAAGCGACTTTTTTTCATGTTCATAAAAGAGGTATAATACAAGTGGAGAATTCGAAAAATTGTTACATATTGAACAAAGGGGAAGGGACATGGTGATGGAAAAGTTTCAAGAAAGTATGTACAAGCTAATTGTTGAAACGTCAACAAAGTTGCCAAAAGATGTACGACGTGCCATTGCGAAAGCAAAACTGCGTGAAAACGCAGGGACGAGAGCAGCGATGTCGCTTGCTACGATCGTGCAAAACATTCAAATGGCCGATGAAAACGTATCGCCGATTTGCCAAGATACAGGTTTGCCGACATTTAAAATTAAAGTGCCGGTTGGGGTCAATCAAATGGAAATGAAAGAGGCGATTCGCCGAGCGATCGCTCAAGCAACGAAAGACGGGAAACTGCGTCCAAACTCGGTCGATTCATTAACAGGTGAAAATAGCGGCGACAATTTAGGGATCGGGTTGCCTGTCGTGAAATTTGAACAATGGGAAAAAGATTACATTGACGTTCGCTTAATTTTAAAAGGTGGCGGCTGTGAAAATAAAAACATTCAATATAGCTTGCCGTGCGAGTTAGAAGGACTTGGTCGCGCAGGCCGCGATTTAGATGGCATTCGTAAATGTATTTTACATGCGGTATACCAAGCGCAAGGGCAAGGCTGTAGCGCAGGATTTATTGGCGTTGGGATCGGCGGCGATCGTTCTGCGGGGTACGACTTAGCAAAAGAACAACTATTTCGTCCTGTTGACGATGTCAATCCGAACGAAGATTTGCGCAAACTAGAAGAATACATTATGGAAGCTGCCAATAAACTCGGCATCGGCACGATGGGATTTGGCGGGGAGACGACGCTTCTTGGCTGTAAAATTGGCGTCATGCACCGCATCCCAGCTAGCTTTTTCGTTTCTGTCGCATACAATTGCTGGGCGTTTCGCCGTTTAGGTGTCATCATTGATCCACGCACAGGCGACATTCAAGAATGGTTGTATCAAGAAGGCGAAGATGCCGATTTCAAACAAGAAGAAACCGAAATGACAAGCGAAGCGCGTGAAGTTGTGCTTGAAGCGCCAATTACTGAAGAACAAATTCGCTCGCTAAAAGTAGGCGATGTCGTTCGCATTAACGGCATGATTTATACAGGCCGCGATGCGATTCATAAACATTTAATGGATCACGATGCTCCGGTCGATTTAAACGGTCAAATCATTTATCACTGTGGACCGGTTATGTTAAAAGATGAAAACGGCAAATGGCACGTCAAAGCAGCTGGTCCGACGACAAGCATTCGTGAAGAGCCGTATCAAGGAGAAATTATGAAAAAATTTGGCATTCGTGCCGTCATCGGAAAAGGTGGAATGGGGGCGAAAACGCTCGCCGCGTTAAAAGAACATGGTGGCGTGTATTTAAATGCCATTGGTGGTGCAGCGCAATATTATGCGGAATGTATTCAATCAGTAGAAGGCGTCGACTTTTTAGAATTTGGAATTCCAGAAGCGATGTGGCATTTGCGTGTGAAAGATTTTACAGCTGTCGTCACGATGGATTCACATGGAAATAGCTTGCATGAAGATATCGAAAAATCGTCGCTCGAAAAATTAGCTCAATTTAAAGAACGTGTATTTTAATGGAAATCCGTCTAGCCTAAGCTAGGCGGATTTTTTATGCTTCTTTTTGCACAACCTATCATTGAAATGAATATGGAGGTGCAGGCAGTGAAAAAAACGATCATCTTCTTTCTCTTCTTTTTATGTTGGCCGCTCAGTCAAGGAGAGGCGATGTCATGGGGATTTAAGCGAAGCGAAAATCATCTCCCTCCTTCTGCAGGAAAACAGTTAGATGAACTACTCGCCAAATACGATGCGTTTTATTTAGGTAATCCAACAAAAAAATATATTTATTTAACGTTCGATAACGGGTACGAAAATGGCTATACCGGACAAATTTTAGATGTGCTCAAACAAAAAAAAGTTCCCGCTACGTTTTTTGTGACCGGCCATTATTTACAATCTGCTCCGGATCTAGTGAAACGGATGGTGAACGAAGGGCATATTGTCGGCAACCATTCATGGCATCATCCTGATTTAACGACCGTTAGCGATGAGAAGTTACGTGAGGAGCTAGAGATGGTCAGAAAGAAAACAGAACTGTTGACGGGTCAGAAGCATATGCGCTACATGCGTCCTCCACGCGGCATCTTTGATGAGCGCACGATGCGTATTGCGCGCGAACTTGGCTATTATCATGTCTTTTGGTCGTTAGCGTTCGTCGATTGGCACGTTCACGATCAAAAAGGATGGACATACGCTTACAATCACGTCATGAAACAAATTCATCCGGGTGCCATTATATTGCTGCATACAGTATCCAAAGACAATGCCGATGCGCTTGCTAAAATTATTGACGATTTGCGAAAAGAAGGATATGTTTTTAAAAGCTTAGACGATTTCATGTTGCAAAAAATCAATGTTCCTACTTGGATTTTCTCCCTTTGACGATGTGCAAAGGGATTTGTTTTGATACAATGGGAAAGGGGAGAGATGGTAATGATTCATGTTCAGCCTCCGTACGATTTTACGCGAGTATGCGAACGGCTGGCAAACGATCCGCTTATACGTATTCATCATAACGAAATCACCGTTCCGCTGTATGTGAACGAAAAGCCGCTTCTTGCGTGCGTGAAAAGCGTTGGAACAAAAGAGAAACCTGCGTTTGTCGTGTCGTGTGACGAAGAACAGCATAAAGAAGAAGTGATCGCGCGTCTTTCGCGCATTTTTCATTGGGACAGGCCGCTTGCTTTCATTCACCATCATTTTATACAAACAAATTTGCGCGACGTATTTATCGCTCATGAAGGAACACCGCTCGTATTAGAATTTGATTTATATTTTTGTTTAATGAAATGCATTATTCACCAACAAATTCATATGAAAGTGGCTCATCGGCTAACGGAACGTTTTGTCCATACATTTGGTGAGCGTCTCGGGGATGTATACATTTATCCGCGGCCTGAGCGCGTCGCCAATGCTTCATATGATGAATTGCGGGCTTTGTCGTTAAGTGAGCGAAAAGCGCAATATATTATTGATATTTCACGGCTTATCGTAGAAGGAAAGTTGCGCTTAGAAGAGATGCATTCGCTTTCTGACGAGGAAGTGGCGAAACAGCTCCTTTCGATCCGTGGCATCGGTCCGTGGACGGTGCAAAATTTTTTAATGTTTGGTCTGGGGCGTCCAAATGTATTCCCGAAAGGAGACGTCGGTTTGCAACGGGCGATTGAACGAACATTTCAGCTCGATCATCGCCCGACGATGAAAGAAATGGACGCATTTCAACGAATGTGGGAACCATATGCAAGCTATGCCGCTTTGTATTTGTGGAGAAGTATAGAATAGGAGAGAGAACGATGCTACAACAAGGACAGCAATTTCCATTAACGATTAAACGATTAGGCATTAACGGAGAAGGGGTCGGCTATTTTAAAAAACAAGTGGTGTTCGTTCCAGGAGCGCTTCCAGGAGAAGAAGTCGTCGTTCAAGCGACGAATGTGTACCCAACATATACAGAAGGAAAAATGGTGCGCATACGAAAACGGTCCCCTCATCGTGTTAAGCCGCCTTGTCCAGTATATGAACGGTGCGGTGGATGTCAACTGCAACACCTTGACTATCACGCGCAATTAGAGGCAAAACGTGATATCGTCATTCAAGCACTGGAACGCCATAGCCGATTAAATATAGAAGCACTTCATATTCGTCCGACGATCGGAATGGAAGACCCGTGGCATTATCGCAATAAAAGCCAATTTCAAGTCGGAGTAAAAAAGGGACGCGTCATCGCTGGACTTTACAGCATGAACTCGCACGAGCTTGTTGACATTGACCGCTGCTTGATTCAACATGACGCGACTAATCGCGTCACAACGGTCGTGAAAGCGATTTTACAAGATTTGCGCATTCCGGTTTATCACGAACGAAAGAAAACAGGTGTTGTGCGCACGATTGTCGCCCGGGTCGGATTTTTTACAGGTGATGTACAATTAGTCATTGTGACAGCGACGAAAGAACTGCCGCGTAAAGAGCTGTTTGTAGCGGAAGTGAAACGCCGTTTGCCGGAAGTAAAATCGATCGCGCAAAACATTAACGGGCAAAAAACGTCGCTTATTTTTGGCGATGAAACGATCGTTCTCGCAGGTGAACCGTACATTCAAGAAGTGCTCGGCGACTTATCTTTTGAGCTATCGGCTCGCGCCTTTTTCCAGCTTAATCCGATTCAAACGATCAAGCTATACGACGAAGTAAAAAAAGCAGCAGCACTAACGAAAAACGAACGCGTCGTCGATGCGTACTGCGGCGTCGGAACGATCGGGCTTTGGCTTGCGCGTGAGGCGAAAGAAGTGCGCGGCATGGACACCATTCCAGAAGCGATTGACGATGCGCGCCAAAATGCCGAACGTCACGGCTTCACCAACGTCACTTATGCGGTTGGAAAAGCGGAAGTATTGTTGCCAAAATGGGTGAAAGAAGGGTGGAAGCCAGACGTCATCGTTGTCGACCCTCCACGAACAGGCTGCGACAACGCTTTATTAAAAACGATATTACAAGTGAAACCGAAAACAGTCGTGTACGTTTCTTGTAACCCATCCAGCCTCGCACGCGACATCGACACCCTTGCAAAGCACTATCACATCGAATACATTCAACCGTTCGATCTTTTTCCACATACGGCGCATGTCGAGAGTGTCGCAAAGTTGGTGAGGAAGTAATGAGTCAACTACCCCCACTTAGCTAACGCTTGAAGCGGGGGCTTGCAACTCCCCAGAAGTGCGAATGGACTTCGTCCTCCTTCCTTGACTTGGGGTTACATCAGGGGCAGGTTGACGACTGCCCAACGACATAGGTCATGCCTATATCGCTACCGAGTGGCTCGGCATGTCTGTAGGCAGTACTTGACTTCCACGCACAACAGACGGATGTACGCTCGATGTTTTACGGTTGCAACGTTTCCTGCAACCAACTCCCTACATCGAGTAACGGGGATTGGAGTGCCTTGATTCAACGGTTTTCTCCACATTCTTATTCTATCATATACAAAAGAAAGGAGGAAGGGCGATTCCTCCCTGACTTTCGCTCTCGCTTAGAAGTCGGGGTCTCCTCGCCAAAGACGATGAAAACAGACATAGGCGAATACATAGTAGGTGGGTATTTAAAAGTCATCAAACAATGTGACTTTGTCGATTATAACGTTCGTATGCCAGGCGGCGGGCTGAAAGGATTGAGTGAACTCGATGTTGTCGGATTAGATTTTAAAACAAAAACAGCGTATTTATGTGAAGTGACGACACACATACGTGGGTTGCTTTATGGCAATAATCAAACGACCGTTGAAAAGATAAAGCAAAAACACGAAGTGCAAAAAGAATACGCCGAATTATTATTAAAAGACTTTCCTAATCGTATTTACATGTTTTGGTCACCTTATGTGCCAGAGGGATATATCACTACAGAGTTGGGAAAGATCGAGACGCTTCAATTAGTGATTAATAAAGATTATACTCACTGTATTGAAGAAATGAGAAAATTCGCAGCGAAAAATACAAATGACTTAGGGAATCCATTTTTAAGGGTGCTGCAAATTCTTGAACATTTAAGATAAAGAAAAATTTGCTTTATTGGCAAACAGTGCCTGTCACTGTTCTCCTGGGCTATAACTTGTTATCGCATTTAAAACAGAAGGGGGGCTAATATAACTCTATTTTCTTATGTACAAAAAAACTTAGTATTGCAGTAGAAAACGATGGACGGCTTTTTTGATGTTTTTGTAAAATAGAGTACAAATATTTCAATTTTTCTACATATTTGACGTCATTTAAGGGAGTTTGAAAAAATGGCTTTACGCAATCAACTTTTGCAAGTAATGGAGCACTATTTACAAGCAAAAAGAGATAGCATTTCGAAACACCCAATCGCCCATTTAGTCACTCACGAAATTCCTACGATTATTCGGCAATTTCATTTTGTCAATCGAGAACGCTATCTTGTGGAAGGATCTGTTGGTAAAGGGAATTGGGCCGCGATTCCATGGATTGCTGTGATGGACAAAACGGTCACAACGTCTACGCAAAGAGGATATTATATTGTTTATTTGTTCAGTGAAGATATGAAAAGAGTTTATCTAACCTTTGCCCAAGGAGTCACGGAAACCCCAAAAGATGAAATGCTCCAAATTAAAGAAGAAATTCGTCAAATCATTCCAATGAGCGAAAACGTCAAAAAAGACGACGAGATTGACCTTGGCGAAAGCAAAAAAGCAAAAGACTATAAGCTGTCTGTCGCTGCTTATATCCCATACTCGTTTGAACAAATGCCATCAGAAGAACAACTACAACAAGACTTACAACAAATGATTCAATACTATGAAAGATATGTGGAGATTAAAGTTGATATGAAGCAAATAGAAACATCTTATTCGTATGAAGCGATTACGAATCATATCTATTCCTATATCTCCGGTAAAGGTTTTTACTATACAAAAGGAGAAATAATCAATTTATTTTTATCATTGAAAACAAAACCGTTTGTCATTTTATCAGGCATTTCAGGAACGGGGAAAACAAAGGTCATTCAATGGCTTGCGGAAAGTGTAGGAGCGACAGAAAAAAATGGAAGATTTACGTTAATCCCTGTTCGCCCTGATTGGAACGATGGCTCTGATTTACTTGGATATGTCGACATCAAAGGAGAATTTAAGCCAGGACCGCTCACGAAAGTGGTGCTAGAAGCGGAACAAAATAAAGAGGATCCTTATTTTGTTTTGCTTGATGAAATGAATTTAGCCCGTGTCGAGCATTATTTTAGCGATATATTAAGTGTGATGGAAAGTCGGCGTTGGGAAGATGGAAAAATCGTATCATCCAATCTTCTTTCAAAAGAAATAGCTGGTCAAGACATCTCCCTGCCACCAAATGTGTATATCATCGGAACGGTGAATATGGATGAAACAACCCACCCTTTCAGCAAAAAAGTGTTAGACAGGGCTAATACGATCGAATTTAACCGCGTTCAACTTAATCATCTAGATTTTTTAAAAGAATTAAAGGAAGCAGAGCCTATTCAGTTAAAACAAGAGGTGTTTACTGCTAAATATTTACATTTAAAAGACGTTTATCATCAATATCCTCACATTGTTGAAAAAGCAACAACTGAATTAGTCCAAATCAATGAATATTTACAACCGTTAGGAGCACATGTTGGCTATCGGGTCCGCGACGAAATATGTTTTTATCTTGCCTATAACGAAGAAGGACAGTTGATGACATATGAGAATGCCTTTGACCATTGCCTGCTGCAGAAAATCTTACCAAGAATCTCTGGAAGCGACACAAGAGTGCAGCACGCGTTAGAACAATTATTTACGTTTTGCACGAACATTGAATTAAACGGGGAATACGATGGCCTGCTGGATTTTACATATGCGAAATATCCGAAAAGTGCAAACAAAGTGTTAGACATGTTAAGGAGGTTGGGGGATGATGGCTTTACCTCCTTCTGGATTGGTTCGTGAGGATGTTGAGCTCGTCCATATTGAAACCGAATGTTTAACCCTTGTTATAAAAGGAAAGCCGTATCATGAACAGTATCAAGGGTTACAGCAATACCGTCAACTGGACTTTCATGAATGGATGGAGTTTTCGGTAGAAGGGGAAGGCATCCAAGAAGTGAAAGTATTTGATATTGATCAACAAAAGTTAGTCGAATGGTCGACACATCGCCCGATCTTTTTTGAAAACGGCATTTATCAAGTAATCGTTTCCCCGAAAATGGATGGCGATTTCACATTTTATCATGAACATCCGTTATTAAGAAGAGCGATCGATAAAGTAAAAATCGGCAATGACTATATACTAATGGGAAATCTGCAGTTTCAAAATGAAGTTGGCTTTTCCACCTTTGAAATAAGAAATGGAAGCAAGACGATCTTAGAAGTGACTCTCGAAATTTTTCCGACGAAATTAAATTATAAAGAAGATTATCAAAAACTATTACAAGAAGTAAGTGATGAAATTTACAATCTTGCCTTCCACTTTATCAAGAAAACGTATCAGCGGGCGAAAGCGAAGCTCGACGGCACGCCGTCACGCAGTGAATTTTTCCGCCTGATGGAAGCGCATTTTCACGATTTTCTGCAAGCGATCAACCAAATTGAACGGCAGCCGCATCATCAACTCGTCACTACCCATGTAAAAGCGAGAGGTGATCAGCTCGGCCGGCTTGATCAAAAAGGGAGACAATATTTGCGGAAACGACCGCAATTATTTTGTGAAGTCGCAAATGGCTTGATGCTTCATGGACGTTCCGTGATGCCGATATCGGGATTAAAAATGAAAAAAGAACTGACTTACGATACGTTAGAAAACCGTTTTGTCAAATGGATGATGATGCGGTTGCTTCATAAATTAACTGATTTATTTGCAAAAGTAGAGTCAAAAAACAAACGATATGAAGTCGAACCAGACACTGATTTGCTTGCAAAGATTGCGAACATGAAAAAAGAATTAGAAAAGAAAACGAAAAATCGATTTTGGCAACCAATTGGAAAGCTCGATCGTTCTGTGACGAGTCTTGTTTTACAAATGGCACCTGGTTACCGCGATGCCTTTCAAATTTATTTAATTGTTACACGAGGCCTTGCGCTACAAGGGAAGCTGTATCAAATGTCTGTTAAAGATGTTGCGACGCTATATGAGTACTGGACGTTTTTGAAATTAGGACAACTGTTAGGAAAAAAGTATAAGCTCATTAGTCAGGACATCATCCGAGTCAATCGCACAGGTTTATTTGTCAATTTAGAAAAAAACCGCTCCGCGACAAGAGTATATGAGCACCCGCATACGGGCGAGAAAATTACGCTCACCTATCAAAAGTACGAAGGGAAACTGCCGACGATTCCGCAAATTCCCGATACGATGTTGGCGATTGAAAAGAAGGGAAAAGACTACACGTACAATTATATTTTCGACGCCAAATATCGCATTGATTTTGCGGTTGAAGGAAGCAGCTATCATCGAAATTATCAACTTCCAGGGCCAATGGAAGAAGATATTAACACGATGCATCGCTATCGTGATTCCCTCGTTGTCCGCCACAATGGTCCGTACGAAAGAGCGGCATTTGGCGCTTATGTGTTATTCCCTTGGTATGATGAGGATAGCTACGAAGAACATAAGCTATACAAAAGCATTAATGAGGTCAATATTGGCGGACTGCCGTTTTTGCCGAATGCGACACGTTTAGTCGAACAACTCATCGAGCGGCTCATCGAAAAAAGCCCAGAGGAACTGCAGAAGGAAGGGATTCTTCCAAGAGGAACAATCGAAGAATGGTGGTCTTCTTTAGATGAGAAAGTGATTGTCGGAATGGTGCCGCGAGAGCAAAACTACCGCGCCCATCTCCAGCACCGCTTTTATCACATTCCTGTGAAGCGATTAAAAAAAGGTTGGCAAGAAGCGAAATACATTGCGCTGTATCCAAAAAAAGGAGCGGCCCCAGTAAATGGGGTTACTTGCTATGGGAAAATTGTCGATGTCCAATTTGTTCAGCGCTCCGAAATCAAAGAATTGCCGAAACCTAGCACAGAACCATACGTCAAATTTATCGTCGAAAGCTGGAAACCGCTAAAGGACATTATAAAACCGGTTGGTTATGGAATATCGGTCTACACGATGACAACGTTAAATACCTTAAAAGAAGCAAAAGAACTGCCAGAGCTATTCATGAAATCGAAAGAAGAAGTCACTTTGTGGCGTATGTTGCGCAGACTATCCAACCGCATCCGCTTTGACCTCGATGATCGCTATCTTGATAAAGCATCGAGAATTGAAGCGTATCGAATCAAAGATATTGTCATTAAGCTAGCTGACCGACAGCTAGTGATTGTGAAAGGGAATGAAAGTAAGAAGTTGCAGATTGATTATTTGCTGAAACAGCCGTCGGTAGTGTTTAAGGAAATTTTGAGGATGATGGGGTAAAACATTTCGGAAATCGAGAAAAATGTTGAAAAGTGATCATTATGAAAAGTAAGAGACTTTTTTGTTACCTGATGGCAACGATGAAAAAATAGCGCCGTATTCCCGTATTGGTCAAATGGATTTCATACATAATGAGGAATATTGTAAATTTTATGCTAGAATGATTGTGTACAATTTTTTATGAGATAACGCATTTCGTTTTACAATAATTTCAGGACGCTCAATGAACGATGTGAAAGATAAGTGAGGTGTGGATATGTCACATAACTTTCGCTTTTTAGAAGAAAAATGGGAAGTTCTTGCTCGTGTTGGGGAAACGGCAGAACGAAATGTGTATCAAAATCCAAACGTGACGATTAGTGAATTAAGAAAGTTTGCAGAAACAATTACAAAATATATTTTAGCTTTAGAAGAAATTAGAGAAGAACGCGGAACGGATCAACAAGAACGTCTGAGAGTTCTTTTTTACGATCAAATTATCCCGAAAGAAATATATGACTTGTTTACGATCATTCGATTGAAAGGAAATGAAGCGGTACATAATCCGAGTTATGGAGAAGTAAATGAAGCAAAAGCTTTATTACATATGGCGTTCCGAATTGCGGTTTGGTTTATGGAAGTGTACGGAGATTGGTCATTCCAAGCCCCAGAGTATATCGAACCGGCACCGCAAACATCTATTTCAGCCGATGAGTTGAATAATGTTGTTAAATCATATGAAGAAAAACTTGCTCAATTGGAAACAGAGCTTGAGAAGATACGCAAAGAACAGCTATATATTAGCAGTGAAGAGAAGCAAAAACGACGTGAATATTCTCGACGTGCAGTCGCTAATTTTGAATTGACGGAGGCAGAAACCCGTATTCTTATTGATCAGCAATTGCGAGATGCTGGCTGGGAGGCTGACTCTGAAAAGTTACGGTTCTCCAAAGGAATTCGTCCGGAAAAAGGTCGAAACATGGCAATCGCGGAATGGCCGTTAAAACGCGGTTACGCCGATTACGCGCTATTTATTGGCCTTGAACTGGTGGGAATCATTGAGGCGAAACGTGCCAGCAAAGATATTCCATCCGACATTGAACAAGCAAAAGAATATGCAAAATTAGTCGTTCGACATGGCAACGAAGTGATCCATGAGCCGTGGGGAGACTACTTTGTTCCGTTTTTATTTGCAACCAATGGACGTCCTTATTTAAAACAGTTAGAACAAAAGTCAGGTATTTGGTTTTTAGATGCTCGTAAATCAACGAATCACCCGCGTCCGCTTCAGGGATGGTATACTCCGCGTGGGCTGAAAAAGCTATTAGAACAGGATATTGAACGTTCGGAACAATTTTTACGTGATGAAAAATTTGATTATCTGAAATTAAGACCTTACCAAGTGAAAGCCATTCAAGCCGTTGAAAAAGCATTGGAAGAGAAAAAGCGCAGCATTTTAATCGCAATGGCAACGGGAACAGGGAAAACGAGAATGGCGATTGGTCTCATTTACCGATTGCTCAAAGCAAAGCGCTTTAATCGTATTTTATTCCTTGTCGACCGAAAAGCGTTGGGAGAGCAAGCTGAAGCCGCTTTTAAAGAAAGCAAGTTGGAAAATTTCCATACGTTCACCGAAATTTATGGATTACAATCTCTTTACGACCAAAAGCCGGATCCGGAGACAAAAGTGCATATTGCAACCGTGCAAGGAATGTTAAAACGTATTTTCTATAACGAGAAACCAGAGGATATACCATCGGTTGATCAATATGATTGCATTATTGTCGATGAAGCTCATCGAGGCTATACACTAGATAAAGAGATGAGCGACATAGAAATTGAAATAAGAGACCACAATGACTATGTAAGCAAATATCGCAAAGTACTTGACTACTTTGATGCGGTTCGCATCGGTTTAACAGCAACTCCTGCGCTGCATACAACCGAAATTTTTGGACCGCCAGTTTTCACATACTCTTATCGTGAAGCAGTCGTAGATGGCTATTTAGTCGACCATGAACCGCCGTATCAGTTTGAAACGGTATTGAAAAAAGAAGGAATCACTTGGACTAAAGGTGAAAAGGTCGATGTGTATGATACGGTGACAGGAACGATTTCCCAAGAGTATCTTGAAGATGAAGTGAATATTGAGGTTGATCAATTTAATACAAAAGTCATCACCGAAAGCTTTAACCGTGTTATTATACGTGAGTTGACAAAGTATATTTCGCCGGATGATGAAGGAAAAACGTTGATATTTGCAGCGACAGATGACCATGCGGATTTAGTTGTGCGTCTTTTAAAAGAAGAATTTGAAAAAGTGTACGGTGAAATTGAAGACAATGCGATTATGAAAATTACCGGTTCCATTAAGGACCCATCTGGTGCGATTCGCCGCTTTAAAAACGAGAAATATCCAACGATTGTTGTCACTGTCGATTTACTGACAACGGGCGTAGACGTTCCGGCGATTACAAATCTCGTCTTCTTGCGACGTGTTCGCTCGCGGATTCTTTATGAACAAATGTTAGGACGTGCAACGAGAAAATGTGAAGAAATCAAAAAAGATCACTTTAATATTTTCGATGCCGTTGGGATTTATGAGGCGCTGAAACCATATACGAGCATGAAGCCGGTTGTTACTCGTCCAAATATCTCGCTCACTCAACTAGCTGAAGAGCTGGAAGGTTTAGAGAAAGAGGAACATCTTCAATATCAACAAGAACAAATTATTGCCAAAATCCAACGGAAAAAGCGCAAATGGTCTGATAAGCAACATCAAGATTTTAAAGTGTTATCTGGGGGCAAAACGGTCGATGAGTTTATTGATTGGTTAAAAGGCTTGCAACCAAGTGAGTTACCTGTACAATTAAAAGAGTACAAGTCGATGTTCCGCTATATCGATGAAAATCGCTATCAGGAAAATAAACAATACATTTCTAATCATGATGATGAGCTCATCGGAGTCAAACGCGGATATGGAAATGCGGAAAAACCGGATGATTATTTACAATCATTCGGGGAATTTATTCGCAACAATATGAACAAAATCCCTGCTTTAATGATTGTTTGTCAACGTCCAACCGAATTAACGAGAGAAGAGCTGAAAAAACTAATGCTTGAACTGGACCAGAGAGGTTTTTCCGAGAAGAAATTACAAGCGGCGTGGCGTGAGGCGAAAAATGAAGACATCGCAGCGGACATCATTGCCTTCATTCGCCAGCAAGCATTAGGCGATCCGCTCATTAGTCATGAAGAACGAATTAAAAACGCCATGAAAAAAATCTATCAAATGAAAGCATGGCCGCCTGTGCAAAAGAAATGGTTAGAGCGAATTGAAAAACAATTATTGCAAGAATCCGTTCTTCATCCAGATCCGGAAAAGGCTTTTGAATATGAACCATTTAAAAGCCGTGGAGGCTTTAAGCAGTTAAATCAAATTTTTGATGGACAATTAGCACAAATTGTTCGCGAAATTAATAATAACTTGTACAACTATCACCAAAAGAAGGAGCAAGCATAGATGAACAACAGAGAGATTGTACAAAAACTTTGGAACTTATGTAATGTTCTTCGTGATGATGGAATTACTTATCATCAATACGTTACAGAATTAACTTATCTGCTGTTTTTAAAAATGATGAAAGAAACAGGTCAAGAGTATATAATTCCAGAGAAATATCGCTGGGATTCGTTAGTGACAAAAGACGGGATTGAATTAAAAGAGCATTACCAACAGTTGTTGATTGATTTAGGAAAAGAGGAAAATGAATTATTAAAACAAATTTATACGGACGCGACATCGAATATTAGAGAACCAAAGAACCTAGAAAAAATTATTCAATCGATTAATGAATTAGATTGGTATAACGCAAAGCAAGAAGGCTTAGGCGATTTGTACGAAGGACTGTTAGAAAAGAACGCGAGTGAAGTGAAATCGGGAGCGGGGCAATATTTTACGCCTCGCGTCCTTATTGATGTCATTGTAGAACTTGTGAATCCACAACCGGGCGAGCGCTGCCACGACCCGGCTGCTGGAACATTCGGTTTTATGATTGCGGCGGACCGTCATGTTCGTGAGCAAACGGATGATTATTTTGATTTGTCACAAGAAGAAATCGAGTTTCAAAAGTATAAAGCTTTCTCAGGAGTAGAGCTTGTAAAAGATACGCATCGCTTAGCAACGATGAATGCGCTGCTTCATGATATTCATGGAGAAATCTTATTAGGTGATACTCTCTCATCGCTGGGAGAAAGTTTAAAAAATTATGACGTGATTTTAACGAATCCGCCGTTTGGAACGAAAAAAGGCGGCGAGCGGGCAACGCGGACAGACTTCACTTTTACAACATCGAACAAACAGTTGAATTTCTTACAGCATATTTATCGAGCGTTAAAACCAAACGGGAAAGCCCGCGCAGCGGTTGTGCTTCCAGATAACGTCTTGTTTGAAGGCGGAGTCGGTGCCGACATTCGCCGTGACTTAATGGATAAGTGTAATTTGCATACGATTTTACGTTTACCGACAGGGATTTTCTATGCCCAAGGGGTAAAAACGAACGTCTTATTCTTCACTCGCGGAACAACGGATATCGGCAATACAAAAGAAGTATGGGTATATGATTTACGAACAAACATGCCTTCCTTTGGTAAGCGGAACCCGCTAACTAAAGAACATTTTGAAGGATTCATTAAAGCCTATACAGCAGAAGACCGCCATCAAGTCAAAGATGAGCGTTGGAATGTATTTACCCGTGAAGAAATTGCGAAAAAAGGTGACAGTTTGGATATTGGTTTAATTGCGGACGAATCACTGTCTATATACGAAAACTTGCCAGACCCAATTGATTCAGCCGAAGAAGCGGTTGAAAAACTAGAACTAGCCATCTCCTTATTAAACGAAGTTATCACCGAATTAAAAGCAGTCGAACAACCTAACAGCTACCAAACGACTTCTAAAGAAATGCTAAAAGTGGCAGAAACATCTGAGGTGCTTAAAAAATGAGCAAAAAGAAACAGAAATCGATTGAAGAACTGCTAGAAGAAGCATTAGTGCCGGAAGAAGAACAGCCTTACAAAGTGCCGGAGAATTGGACATATTTTTACTTCACTTCAATATTAGATATTCAGGGCGGAACACAACCTCCTAAAAGTCAATTTATAAATGAACCAAAAGAAGGTTATATAAGACTAGTTCAGATCAGAGATTTTGCGTCAGATGATTATTTGACATATATTCCATACACAAGTAAGTTAAGATTGATTGAAGAAGAAGACATCTTAATAGCAAGGTATGGAGCTTCAATTGGCAGGATTTTAACAGGACTAAGCGGTGCATACAATGTTGCATTAGCTAAAGTAGTTTATCCAAAAGAACATATTTATAGAAAATACTTATATTGGTTACTACAAACAGAACATTTTCAAGGACCTTTGAAAATGATCTCTCGTTCAGCCCAAGCAGGATTTAATAAAAATGATTTGTCTAACATTAAATTACCATTACCTCCTTACAATGAACAAAAACGCATTGCTGAGAAGGTCGAGCGGCTTTTTGCTAAAATTGATGAAGCGAAGCGGTTGATTGAGGAAGTGAAAGAGTCATTTGAACTTCGACGGGCAGCGATTTTGGATAAGGCGTTTAAGGGACAATTAGGTACAAATGATCCTAATGAGAAGAGTATGCTTGAAACTTCTGATGAGATAAAAGAAAAAGACATTATCCTTGAAGAAGAGCAACCGTATAAGGTGCCTAAGAATTGGGTGTGGGTAAAGTTAAAATCGTGTCTAAAAAATCTACAATACGGATACACGGCATCATCATCAACTTTAGAGGAAGGTCCGAAATATCTGCGTATAACAGATATACAAAATGACAGTGTTGACTGGGAAACAGTCCCTCATTGCAGAATAGAAGCAGATCAGCTAGAAAAATATAAATTGAATAAAGGCGATATTGTCATTGCAAGAACAGGAGCAACAACCGGAAAAAGTTTTTTAATAGACGATGCGCCATGTTCGGTTTTTGCTTCCTATTTGATTAGATTAACTACTAATGATAACTTGAATCCGCGATATTTGTGGAATTATCTAAAAAGTCCAATGTACTGGAAACAAATCACTGTTGTGAAAAAAGGAATTGCACAGCCGGGAGCAAATGCCCAAATCATAGGAGGGCTTGCTATTCCACTCCCCCCTATTAATGAACAACAACGTATTGCTGAGAAAGTAAATTATCTATTAAGTAAGTTAGAAACTGAAAAAGAAATGGTTTTAGAAGTTGAACAAAAACTTGAGTTATTAAAGCAATCTATTCTCAACAAAGCTTTCCGCGGCGAACTTGGCACGAACGATCCAACCGATGAACATGCCATTGAGTTATTAAAAGAAGTGCTAAAGTCTAAATAAACGATTTATGTAAGAGCTCACTCGATGAGTACGGGGTGAGCTCTTTTTTATCTCCTTGGCTGAAAAGTTACCGTTTGATCGTGTCGTTTATGATTCGGATATTGAAGCAAGTTTTGCTGAGCGCTTTGAAAACGAAGAAGTATATATCAGAATTCATCAGATCGAAGAAAGATATATGAACCATTTTATGCCACTAAGTCATTAGTCATTTCATTTACGACAGAAGATGTAAGGTTTCTATTTTTTTTGTTGTTTTTATGACATAATTCGACAAAATTTTTTGTAAAAATAATTTAGGATAAAAATAAGTTTTTTCATGTATAGAAAAAGTATCGGTTAATTTCAATATGAAAAATGAATATTTACAACATCTACAATATCTCACAATCTATCAGTAGATTGAGATTAACCAGAACATAGAGAAAGAAATATAGAGGGGAGAGAGATTATGAAGTTTGAAGAGTTAACCGCTGTGTTAAAACAAGAATTTCCTGAAGAGGCAATTAATTTAGCTGAGAGTCTCGTTCTTGTAAAAGAGATCATTAATGATGTGATGAACGCAATTAATCACCAAATGTCAAAAGCATATATTGATCGAAATTTTGATAAAAGCAGGGCATACATGAATATGGCGGAGAAATTCCATCAATTCGAGATAAAGTTAGAGGATATCATTAATGAGCTCGAAGTAGACAATGTTGATTTTATGGTGCCTGTGGAAAATGAAGAAGATGATACGACTAAAAATCCTGTTCGCAACTATTCGCAGTATGAAGTTGATTCTGATGTAGAGCATACGCTATATGAGAACTTGACTCATATCCGACCGTATGGGTTTAAAATCAATGAACATCAAATTGTAAAAGTGAGAACATGGAAAGAAATGCTTGTAAAAGCGTGCGAGTTTTTAATTGCTATTGATGAAGAAAAGTTTTTGAACTTTGAAAATGTCGATTATATGAATGGAAAGAAAAATAAATATTTCTCTGTTGATTCACGTCTTCTTCGTAAACCGGAGAACGTAGCAAACAAAATATATGTGGAAACGAACATGAGTAGCAACGCCATTCGTAATTTACTGATTAAGTTATTGAAAGAATACAACTTTAAAGTTAAAGAATTTAAAGTATACTTTCGGGCAGATTATACAAGTCTAAATTCTAAATAAAGTCAGTTTAGTAATCGTAATCTTGAACACAGTTATAACGGAGGGGAATGTATGAGCTACAAAGCTATTAGCATAGCGAACAGTGCCTGGCACTGTTCGCTAAGAAAATATTCTATATGGACAAAAAGATAAAACAAAAGATGACGTAATTAACTTAATAAATAAATATCATTTAACTGAATATATAAATAGACTTGAAAAAGGACTGGAGACAGAAATAGTACAAAATGGTTCGGGGATTTCCGGTGGGCAAGCGCAAATAATTGCCTTTCTACGAGCTATTATTAAAAAAAGAGATTTAATTATTCTAGATGAAGCAACATCTAATTTGGATGCTGACACTAAAAAACTTATTTTGGAAATACTCAAAGAAAGTGATCTTTGTAATATTTTAATAATAATTTCACATGAGGAGGAAGGGCCACAATTTATAAATAAAATAATACAGTTACAACATAATAAACCTTCTTTAGAAAAAACGGAATGTGTTATTGAACATGAGGCAATGAGAGGAATGGCTTAAAAAATGATAAACCAGACCAATTTCTATAACCTTTTCACTTTTGATAATAAAGGGAGGAACGAAAATTGGAGAACATTTTGGAATTGGACAATGTGTGTAAAGTGTTTCAGGGCTTTGCTTTACAAAATGTTAGTTTTTCTCTCAAAAAGGGCTATATTATGGGATTTATTGGCCCAAACGGTGCTGGGAAAAGTACTACGATCCGCTGTATTATGGATCTCGTACATATTGACAGTGGTAATATTAAGCTGTTTGGTGTAGATTATCATAAAAATTTGAAAGCATTAAAGCAGCGCGTTGGGTTTGTCTATGATCAGGATGTCTTTTTTGAGGATTTAAGTGTGGAAAAAAATAAAAAAATTATCTCGTTATTCTATAACACGTGGGATGATGATATTTTTTACCGATATGCCAACGAGTTTAACATTCCTTTAACAAAGCCAGTAAAACATTTGTCAAAGGGAACAAAAATGAAGTTTGCCTTAGCCATAGCTCTTTCTCATCATGCAGAACTAATTATTATGGATGAACCGACTACAGGGCTTGATCCGGTTTTCCGAAAAGAATTATTGGATATCTTAAAGGATATTATTAAAGATAAAGATAAGGCGATTTTTTTCTCGACACATATTACAACCGATTTAGAACAGATTGCTGATTTCATTACATTCATACTTGATGGGAAAATTCTTTTTTGTAAACAAACGGAAGAATTACTCAAACAGTATGTAATAATAACAGGGCCATTGAATCTTAAAGAGGTAGTCCAAGCCTCCCAACCCATATCATTCAAAGAAACATCGCTTGGATTTGAGGCATTTTTTGAAACGAGTAGGGCAACAGAAATAATTTCAAAGTATAATTTAAGCTTTAAAAAACCTTCCTTAGAAGAAATAATGTATTATTTAGTGAAATCTAATAATAAATAGGAATTCCTCTTGGATTTATAATTTCAAAGGTTGAAAGAAGGAGGAGAAATGCTTTGCTTCGTTTAATTTTAAAAGATTTATATACACAAAAAAAAATTGTTTATTTTTCACCTCTATTATCATTACCATATTTTCTTTCAGTGGGTAAAAATATCTCTGGTTCAAATTTTATTGCGATCGTAATATACAGCTTATGTATTGCATTTATTGCTTATTTTATGGCAATGTATACCAATTTTAATACGGGAGAAAGTGAAATAAATCAAAATAGGCTTATTCTTAGTTTACCCGTTACGAGACGTTCTGTTATCAATGCAAAATACATAATGATTAGTGTATGGTGGTTATTTTCATATACTTCTCATATTTTGATATTTATTTTAATGAATGTGGTTGATACCAGTATGACTTTTAATCAATTGCTTGATATGAAAGTATTGTTGCTTTCATTGTGTTTTACCTATCTTTTAATGTCTATTTTCTATCCACTCAATTACAAGTTTGGATTTCGTGTTGCAAGCCCAATTGGAATTGCAGTATTTTTTCTTGTGACAAGTGGAGTGGGAAAGATTTTATCATCTAATAAGGCTAAGGGCATGATCTCTATCATAATAGATCAACCGATTATTTCCTTTTCTATTATTGCAATTAGTGTTACTTTAGTCTCTTACGTTTTAACAGCACATATTTTTACAAACAAAGATTTTTAAAATTTAATTATGAAAGAACCGACAGAAGAACAAAAAATAAAATAAATCATGAACCTAACGTTGCTTTATGAGGGGAGAGTTAAATAAATGATTCGTGGAAAAAAAGCCTCATTTATAATGGCAGTTATTTTTATGTTTGTTGCAGCAGCTCAAATCTTAGATAGAAACTTTTTGGCTATATTTCCATTTTTCTGTGGTATATATTTTCTTTTACAGGGATTTAGAGATAATAAATAAGTTTTATAAGATTCATAAAGGACTAGAAGAATTTTTTTCTTTCTGGTCCATTTTTTAATTAACCATTTATGACTTCATGTTATAAAAATAAGTTTAGGTTTTGATGTTAGTCTAAAAAGTGGACACGGAGAACAGGGAGATTATAATAAACTTAATTACAATAGGTTCGAGGTGTCCAATCATGAAAAAGAGAGCATTTGATAAAGAGTACAAGATTCAAGCGGTTGAGTGATGCTTGGAAGGGGACAAGTCCATTGCTCAAGTGGCAAAAGAGTTAGGTTTGGCTACAACACTCTTCACCGCTGGGTCAAAGAATACAAAGAAAGCAATGGAACAAGCTTTGTAGGTTCAGGCAACATCAAGCCGCAAAATCAAGAAATCATTGAATTATGCCGTCGCAATCAAGAGTTGGAGGAGGAATTAGCGATCCTAAAAAAGGCGTTAGGCATCTTCACCAGAAACCAGAAGTAATTTACGCATTTATTTTTCAACACCGAAATGAATTTCTTAGCGAACAGTGCCTGGCACTGTTCTAAAATAAACAAGTCGTGTGCCTATGAAATTCAGTGTTTTTTTCTAGGATCCGCATCGCGAAATCTTTGATATAACAGCATTTTGGCCATTTTCATTTGCCTAAAATGGCCTCAAAACTGTCGAACTCGGGTTATGAATTTACATTAAAAACCAATAATGGTTTAATATACTTGAAAACAGAATCTAAAAGATTAGAGGGGGAATGTTATGATTCTGTCAAGAAGAACGAAAAATTTAGGTGTATTATTTCACGTGTGTTGATTAACCAATAATATCCATAAAAACATAGAAAAAAGAGCACTTTTCCTGTAGAATGTAAGTAACCACACAAACAATCCCAGGAAAGAGGTGCTCTTTATGAACAAGCATACCACACTCCCGAATTTGATGCAAAAAATTGTGTCAGACGGTTTGAGTCAAGACTTTGTGGGAGATTTTTTTCTCGACCGATTTTTTTGGTTATATATGGTTTTATAAAATCGTTATATGTAAGCGCTTTT
>NZ_RXXX01000139.1:0-426 GCF_011006755.1 Anoxybacillus sp. MB8 | reverse complement strand
CATCGGCTCCTAGTGCCAAGGCATCCACCGTGCGCCCTTTCTAACTTAACTAAACACACTTTTCAGCCTGTTATCTAGTTTTCAAAGAACATGGCTTCTTCTTGAAGCTACATCTTTGCTGCCATGCGCCGAGGAATTTATCATCTTCGTAATCACCCGCAGACGCAGGGGCAAAGCTTCTGCTTGAACCTGCTTCATCGCAGCTTTGCGCCGAGGAATCTATCTTCCTCGAAGCCACTTTTAGACGCAGGCGCAAAACTTCTGCTTGAACATGTATGAGGGACATTCCCTCAAAACTAAACGAAGCGAAAAAGCGTTTTTTATCATATCAATTATATCCTTAGAAAGGAGGTGATCCAGCCGCACCTTCCGATACGGCTACCTTGTTACGACTTCACCCCAATCATTTGCCCCACCTTCGGCGGC
>NZ_RXXX01000138.1:0-435 GCF_011006755.1 Anoxybacillus sp. MB8 | reverse complement strand
GAAGAACCCGTCACGGCGAGATGAATCGCTGTCTCCTCTAATAGCGGACTCACTCCATGCGCCCCATCGAACTGAAGAAAGACATCGAGTAAAGACGTATACACCTTTTTTTCACGGTCAAAGTAGTAGTTTCGCTTCACTTCCACCTCTCCAAATAGCGTTTGGAGTCGGATCGTCCGCTTATCTTTGAGCGCATATCGTTTCTTGTCCCGCTGTTCTGCCAATGTGCGGTCGATCTCCTCCAACACCTGTTGAAGGAGATGACCATATTGTTTTTGCATATGTCTAAATAAAGACTGTTCGATCTCTTTTAATGTCAAGCCGTTTGTGATATAATCCTGCATGGGCTCCACTCCTTTCTTTGGTTGTATTTTTTTCGCACTTACTACCTTACCAGGAGGAGAGCCCGTTTTTCATCTATTTTGCTTACATATC
>NZ_RXXX01000137.1:0-443 GCF_011006755.1 Anoxybacillus sp. MB8 | reverse complement strand
AGTCTGTACGCCGGTATTGGCCATGTGCAGCGCATGCCGGACTACTGGGAGCTGATTTCCCCGGCCAGCGGCCCGCAAGGCAGCGCCAGTGCCTTCCTGGGCATTCAGCCTGAAAGAACCACACAGCTGGATTTTGGCGCGCAGTACAAGGATGAAACAGTCTCGGCCTGGGCCTCTGCCTATATTGGCCAGATTCAGGATTACATCCTGTTCGACTACCTGCCCGGCGGCATGATGGGCACGAAAACCCAGGCCAGAAACGTCAAGGCCCGCATCATGGGTGGGGAATTGGGAGCGGACTGGAAAGCCACGCCCAACTGGACCTTGGGCGGCAGCCTGGCCTATGCCTGGGGCCGCAACAGTACGGATGGCCGCGCCCTGCCCCAAATGCCCCCGCTGGATGTGCGTTTGACGGCGGACTATGTGCAAGGCCCCTGGTCTGC
>NZ_RXXX01000136.1:0-447 GCF_011006755.1 Anoxybacillus sp. MB8 | reverse complement strand
GCGCAACCCTCGACCTTAGTTGCCAGCATTCAGTTGGGCACTCTAAGGTGACTGCCGGCTAAAAGTCGGAGGAAGGTGGGGATGACGTCAAATCATCATGCCCCTTATGACCTGGGCTACACACGTGCTACAATGGGCGGTACAAAGGGTCGCGAACCCGCGAGGGGGAGCCAATCCCAAAAAGCCGCTCTCAGTTCGGATTGCAGGCTGCAACTCGCCTGCATGAAGCCGGAATCGCTAGTAATCGCGGATCAGCATGCCGCGGTGAATACGTTCCCGGGCCTTGTACACACCGCCCGTCACACCACGAGAGTTTGCAACACCCGAAGTCGGTGAGGTAACCCTTACGGGAGCCAGCCGCCGAAGGTGGGGCAAATGATTGGGGTGAAGTCGTAACAAGGTAGCCGTATCGGAAGGTGCGGCTGGATCACCTCCTTTCTAAGGATA
>NZ_RXXX01000135.1:0-455 GCF_011006755.1 Anoxybacillus sp. MB8 | reverse complement strand
ATGAGCCACGAAACGATTCGTCAGTTGATTGTCGAGGCTGAAGTCGTTGGACACCGCAAGATGGAGAAAAAAGGTCGGGTATTTTTCATTGAGGCAGACGGACTATACGTCAAACGCCAACGAAGCCGCATGAAAGGGAAAGAAGAGAAAATTGTGACGATTCACCAAGGATGGGAGAAAAACGGCAAACGAGTTTCTTTGGTGAACCGACGCTACTATGTTCATCAAACGAATGAGCCAATCTGGGAAGCCGTCGAGAGCTTCTTAGTGAAAGAATATGGGTATGATCCACTAGAAGATTGGGTCGTCATCAATGGAGATGGTGCGCCGTGGATTACGGCTTGTCGTGAATATTTCGGAGATAGAGGGTACTTTCAACTCGATCGGTTCCATGTGGCGAGAGAGATTCGTCAATTGTTCCGAGGTCATGCAAGATATCGGGTGATTCGAAAGAA
>NZ_RXXX01000134.1:0-455 GCF_011006755.1 Anoxybacillus sp. MB8 | reverse complement strand
GGGTAAGGTCGATGCTGGTGCCGTGGTGCAGGCTTTGTCCGAAGCCAAGCCTGATGCGGTCTTTAACGTACTGTTTGCGTCCGACCTGGCTCGTCTGGTTCGTGCCGGTAATCAGCGCCAGTTCTTCAGTCCCGCCTTGCCGGTGGTCAGCATGTTGACGGGCGAGCCGGAGTACCTGGACCCCTTGGGCGAAGAAACGCCGGAAGGCTGGATTGTGACAGGCTACCCTTGGTATGCCATCGACACGCCCGAGCACAATGCCTTCCTGAAAGCCTATCAGGACAAGTACAAAGAGCACCCACGCCTGGGTACGATTATTGGCTATAGCACCATTGTGTCGATTGCTGCCGGTATTGAAAAAGCCGGCTCTACCGACACGGAAGCCATGATCAAAGCCTTCCGCGGTCTGGATGTGGTCACGCCTTTCGGCCCCATCACTTACCGCACGCAAGATC
>NZ_RXXX01000133.1:0-464 GCF_011006755.1 Anoxybacillus sp. MB8 | reverse complement strand
GATGAGCGGTGGCGGAGTGCTCGTGCTCATGACCGTGATCGTGGCTGTGCCCATGATCGTGGTCATGGCCATGGTCGTGACTGTGGCCGCCGCAATGCAGGGTGGCGCCGTGCGGGTGGCAGTCCTCGTATTCGTGGCTGTGACCGGGCAGGCCATAGCTGCCTTCACGATACGAGTAGGCGGCACCAATGTAGCCACGGTCGCCAATAAAGGACAGGCCGATGCTGCCCGTGTCTGTGCTGGAGTCCGAGTCCTTGACGCGGCTGTCGGTCCAGTTCGGGACACGATAGTCACGGCTGCGGTGGGAGGCACCTTCTACGTGCAAGGCGATATTGCCTTCACCCGCCGTCATTTCCACCGCGCCGATCCTGCCACGATCAGCCGTGGAGCCTTGGGCGCGTACCGAGCCTTCAAACCCCTTTTCGGGGATGGCGGTTGGGATCTTGCGATCCAGTACGTTGACC
>NZ_RXXX01000132.1:0-466 GCF_011006755.1 Anoxybacillus sp. MB8 | reverse complement strand
CGCGATAATAACATATGGTGGAGGATGACGGGATCGAACCGCCGACCCCTTGCTTGTAAGGCAAGTGCTCTCCCAGCTGAGCTAATCCTCCAAAAGATGACCCGTACGGGATTCGAACCCGTGTTACCGCCGTGAAAGGGCGGTGTCTTAACCACTTGACCAACGGGCCATATATCATTTCCTAAGTGGCTGGCGGAGAGCAAGGGATTCGAACCCTTGAGACGCTCATCACGTCTACACGATTTCCAATCGTGCTCCTTCGACCACTCGGACAGCTCTCCGTAAATGGCTCCGCAGGTAGGATTCGAACCTACGACCGCTCGGTTAACAGCCGAGTGCTCTACCACTGAGCTACTGCGGAATAATCTTGCCCGGCAACGTCCTACTCTCGCAGGCGGTGTCCCGCCAACTACCATCGGCGCTGGAGAGCTTAACTTCCGTGTTCGGGATGGGAACGGGTGTGACC
>NZ_RXXX01000131.1:0-473 GCF_011006755.1 Anoxybacillus sp. MB8 | reverse complement strand
GCCGCCGAAGGTGGGGCAAATGATTGGGGTGAAGTCGTAACAAGGTAGCCGTATCGGAAGGTGCGGCTGGATCACCTCCTTTCTAAGGATAAGAAGAAAAGCGGAGAACGGTCCTTGGCGTAGACAAGGAAACATCCGACGGAAGCGCAAGCTTTTGACGAGACGTGCTTGCACGTCGACGGAAAAAGCGGACGCGGAGGAGGATGTTAGTTCGAAGCTAGACATCGTATGATAAAAAACGCTTTTTCGCTTCGTTTAGTTTTGAGGGAATATCCCTCATACAGGTTCAAGCAGTAGCTTTGCGCCTGCGTCTGCGAGTGATTACGAAGATGATAAATTCCTCGGCGCATGGCAGCAAAGATGTAGCTTCAAGAAGAAGCCATGTTCTTTGAAAACTAGATAACAGGCTGAAAAGTGTGTTTAGTTAAGTTAGAAAGGGCGCACGGTGGATGCCTTGGCACTAGGAGCCGATG
>NZ_RXXX01000130.1:0-482 GCF_011006755.1 Anoxybacillus sp. MB8 | reverse complement strand
AGATGAATCGCTGTTTCTTCTAACAACGGACTGACTCCATGTGCCCCCTCAAACTGAAGAAAAGCATCCAACAGACAGACATACCTCTGTTTTTCTCGATCGAAGTAATAGTTCCGCTTGACTTCCACTTCTCCAAACATCGTCTGCATCCGTATCCCTCGTTTATCTTTGAGCGCGTATCGTTTTTTATCTCGTTTTTCCGCTAATGTGTGATCGATGTCCTCCAACAACTGTTGAAGCAGTTGAGCATATTCTTTTTGCATATGCTGAAACAATAACTGTTCAATGTCTTTCAATGTGACTCCATCTGTGATATAATCCCGCATGGGCTCCACTCCTTTCTTTGGTTATTTTTTTCGCACTTACTACCTTACAGGATGAGAGCCCATTTTTCATCTATTTTACTTACATATCGGAAAGGTTCCTGATTATACCAAATCAGGAACCTGTCTTTTTTTCTCCCACAAACATTTTACTCATAC
>NZ_RXXX01000012.1:0-57503 GCF_011006755.1 Anoxybacillus sp. MB8 | reverse complement strand
GTTACAGAACTCCACAAGAAGTAGAAGATCAAGCACGTCAGTCAGCATAACGAGTTAACTTTTTTCTGTCCAATATATTGACTCAGGTCCAGTTGCTGTTTGGCTTTTTTAACGATCCGATGAAGAAGAACGAAGGCTACGAAGCGCGGTGAATGGAATGGAGAAAGTGATGGAATTGATGATTTCGTATGAACTACAAGGGATGAAGCGCCATGTACAAACGATGGCGAAAAAAGGATGAGCGTAAAAGACATTGCAAACATCACAGACCTTGCGGAAGGAGAAGTGGAGCGGTTTGTAGAGAAAGAATGAGTTGTTTCCTGATACAGTTGGTTTATTTGCTGAACAATCGAAGCCCCCAAAAAGATTTGGGGGCTTCAATCATTGCGCTGTGTAACCACCATCAATGACAATCGCTTGACCTGTAATCCCTTTCGCTTGATCACTGCCGATAAATAGAGCGTAATTAGCAATTTCTTCAACAGATAATAAACGTCGCTGAGGGACAAGTGGATAAATAACTTCCTCTAATACGGCTTCTAGTGACACGTTTCTTGTTTTTGCTAGATCAGTTAACTGATTACGTACGAGTGGGGTATCAACGTAACCGGGACAAAGTGCATTGACGGTAATTCCATAAGGTGCCCCTTCAAGAGCAGCGACTTTTGTAAGTCCAATAACCCCATGTTTAGCGCTATTGTATGCTGCTTTCCCCGCAAATCCTACCAATCCGTTAATCGACGCCATATTAATAATGCGACCATACTGTTGTTGTTTCATGATTGGAAAAGATTTCTTAATCGCCATAAACGGTGCAGTAAGCATAATACGAATGAGTGTTTCAAATTTTTCTGTTGGAAAATCTTCAATCAAAGCCACATGCTGCATGCCTGCATTATTCACTAAAATATCGAGCCGGCCATAACGCTCAACCGTTTGATGCAAACAGCGATCTAATGCTTCTTCTGACGTGACGTCGCAAACCATACCGGTCACGTCATGTGATGATAAAGTAGCAACAGCTTGATGTACCGATTCTTCATGAATGTCCGTTAATACAACTTTTGCGCCGTACTTAGCAAATGTTTTTGCTATTTCAAATCCGATGCCACGAGCAGCGCCTGTAATAAACATTACGCGACCTTGTAACATATATGCTCCCCCTTAAATCCCTAATCCGAATGAAAATAAAATAATAGCTAATATTGTGCCTAGCAATGGAACGATGACGGTTAATGCTCCGACTGGATTATATGCATCCTGGTGCGTTTCCCCACAAATAGCCCGAATTGTCGTAACGACATATCCATTATGCGGCAATGAGTCAAGTGCCCCAGACGAAATCGACACGACGCGATGTAATGCCTCTGGATTTACTCCAACGTCTAAATAATGTGGTGTAATAAGTGGTAAAGCGATCGCTTGCCCTCCAGATGCCGATCCCGTCATACCGGCAATAACACTGACTGCAATCGCGCTACCAATAAGTGGACTACCTGGAATATTTGTGATTGTTTCAACCGCGAGTTGAAAAGCAGGTGCCGCTTTAGCCACTCCTCCAAATCCAACCACTGCCGCTGTATTTCCTAACGCAAGCAACGCTCCTAACGTTCCCTCTGATAGTGCTCCTGTGAAGTTCTGAAAATATTTTCGGTTTAGTATATAAACAGAGATAATCCCACCAAGTAAAGCGACAATTAATGCTGACTGTTTTAATGAATCGTGGAAGACGAATGAAATGACTAATACAATGATCAGTGGAATAAGCCCTGCAAGTGGGTGTGGTAGAAGTCTTGCCTTTTCCTCAGTTGGATCTCCGTCACGAGCAATAAAATATTCGCCATTGGCTACCGCTCGATTAATCATACGCTTCAACCACCAATAGCCAAACAACGCCATAAAAACTGCAACAATAATACTTACTTCCCATCCTGCATATGGTGATGTGTGCAAATACTCAATCGGAATCCAATTTTGAATTTCAGGCGACCCAGCAGATGTCATTGTAAACGTCACCGAACCAAATGCCAGTGTTGCTGGTATGAAACGTCGTGGCAAATTAGCTTGTTTAAACAAACTAACCGCCATCGGATAAACAGAAAACGCAACAACGAATAAGCTAACGCCACCATATGTCAAAATTGCACATGCAACAACAACCGCTAACGCTGCGTGTTTTAAACCTATTTTTTCAACAACCCATTTCGACACACTATGAGCTGCTCCACTATCTTCCATCACTTTTCCAAAAATTGCACCAAGTAAAAACATTAAGTACCATGATTGAACGAATCCAGAAAATCCAGCCATGTAGTTCCCAACAAAATTCGCCTGTCCTTCGCCAGCAAGTTGCGGAAATAACGGAAGTTCACTAAACAAAGCGACAATAAGCGCGCATAACGGAGCAGCAATAAATAAGTTCATTCCTCTCATCGTCAAAAAGATTAACAACACTAATCCGCCGATTAAACCGATCATACTCCACATCGTTTCATCCCCCTTATATTCATTTTGGAAACCGCTTTCATTTCTCCTTTCCCCCTTTCACTTCTTTTATTTTGCAAACTTCGTGCCAATTCGTTGTCCATTGCAATAAACACTATATGTATATTGTTTATTCCATTTTTTAAGAAACTCTTTTCCATTTTCCTTGGTATATGGACAAATAAAAATTCCACCATTGTGGAACGAATTCCAGCATGGCGGAATGTCATAAGCCGTATTTTTTTATTTTCTCATACATCGCAGATTTACTAATGCCAAGTGCCTTGGCTACTTTTTGTTTATCAAAATGATGCTGTTGCAAACTTTGTTGGATGATTTGTTTTTCAGCTTCCTCTAATAGTTGTTTCAATGTCTTTCCATCCGTTTGATAAACGCTCGTTGTTCGCAAATATTCTGGTAATGCTTCTAACGTAATCGTCTCTCCGCTCGCAAAATAAACAGATGCTTCAATGACGTTCTCTAACTCGCGAATATTGCCTGGCCACATGTGACGTCGCAAAATGTCCATCACATCTGGCGTAATAGACCGAATGCGTTTTCCGGAACGCTTGCACACTTTGTCGAGAAAGTGATGAATAAGTGGTTCAATGTCTTCTGGTCGTTCACGAAGCGGTGGAATGAAAAAGGGAACAATGTTAATGCGATAATATAAGTCCTGGCGAAATAGTTTTTCTTCAATCATTTTTTCCAACGGTCGATTCGTTGCTGCAATAATGCGCACATCAATGTTGATTGTTTTCGTCGCACCGACAGGTTCAATTTCTTTTTCTTGTAACACTCGAAGTAGTTTCACTTGCATATGTAATGGCATATCGCCGATTTCATCAAGAAAAATCGTGCCACCATCTGCTAATTGAAATTTGCCTTTTTTCCCACCTTTCCTTGCCCCAGTAAACGCCCCATCCTCATATCCAAATAGCTCTGATTCAAGCAAATGTTCGGGGATGGCACCACAATTAATTTTTACAAACGGCTTATCGCTTCGGCTGCTAAGCTGATGAATGCTATGGGCAAACAACTCTTTTCCTGTTCCGCTTTCCCCACGAATCAAAACAGAAATGTCACTATCTGCAATTCGCTTCACTTTTTCTTTCAATTGTTCCATTTGTTTTGAAACGGAAATGATATGACTAAGCGTATATTTCGCCCCACTATGTTCTTTCCACTCTTGCAAATATGTTTGTAGTTGAGGAAGCAAACTTTTAATATGGCTGTTCATTCGTTTCCATTCGCTTGTATCGCGAAAAATAACCGTACCAACCGCTCCGATCACTTTTCCATCCATCCAAATTGGAATACGGTTGGCAATCATATAGTTTCCTTGAATATAATGCAAATCAGCAATTTCTTCCTGACCTGTTTGAACAACAATATGCATGCGCGTATTTTCAATTACTTCGGTCACATGTTTACCAATGATTTCTTCTTTCTTTTTTCCTAAGAAATCACAATAATTTTTATTCATGTATACGATCGTTCCTTTATGATCCACCACAACAATCCATTCATACGCCCGATCGATAACCGTTTCTAAAATTTTTTGTTCAAATAACAACTTCACCCCTCCTTTTAGAATTTTTATAATTTTTAATCTATTTTACTATAAAAACAAAAGATCGTTCATTCAACTGTTGAAAAATAGAAAATTTTTATATTAAAAATCAATTTGTTCATTAAGGAAAATCAACAAAACACACATCGTGAAAATAAAAGAATAGAAAAATCAAAAAAATTTGATACAATGAAAAATAACCATCGTATAGGGGTGAAGAACATGTATATGTACTTGTTTGAGAACGATCAACCAGTTGCTTGCTTCTAAGACGGGGCAAGCGCACGTTCCGTCTTGTAGAAAAAAGAAAAAAGACGGAGGGAAGCTTGATGAGAAAAACGCTTTTTGGTTCGTTGTATTTGTCGCTTGCGGCGAGCATTTGGGGTGGCATGTATGTCGTAAGTAAATATGTGCTCGATTACGTTCCACCATTTACGCTCGTATGGCTTCGTTATGCGATTGCTTTTTTTGTATTATGGGCAATTTTACAGGTGCAACGTGTTCCGGTACCAAAAGAAAAAGAAGATTGGAAGCATATCATATCGATTGGGATCGTCGGGTATGTCGTTTCTATTTCCTTACAGTTTGTCGGGACGAAATGGTCAGATGCGCATACGGCTTCGCTCATTACGTCAGCCACGCCTGCGTTTATTGTTATTTTCGCTCGTTGGCTGTTGAATGAAGCGCTAACGTTACGAAAACTAAGTGCGCTTCTGCTTGCGACGGCAGGGGTTGTTGTCGTTGTTGGATTTGGTAAAGGGGAGACGACGTCGTTTTTTGGGAACGTGCTACTTGTTGGAGCGGCAGTAACGTGGGCGCTTTTATCGGTGCTTGTCAAAATCGCATCGGATCGCCTGTCGGTATTAGTCATGACGACTTATGCGATTTTTGTCGCATGGATTGGTACAACACCGATGATGGTATGGGAATGGTGGCAAGTGACGCCTGTAACTTTTTCGTTTCCTGTTGTGCTTGGGGTCATTTATCTCGGCGTTGTGTCAACCGCAGGGGCGTTTTTTCTTTGGAATAAAGGGATGGAAATGATGGATGCTAGTATCGGTTCGCTCTTTTTCTTTTTCCAGCCGCTTGTCGGTTCTTTGTTCGGTTGGCTGTTTTTACATGAGCAATTACATGTTTCATTTTGGATTGGCGGAGCGTTGATCGTTATCGGGGTCGTTATTGTCGTTTTTCGAAAAAAGCAAGTGTAAAAGATGTAGGGTGTCCAATCATGTTGGACACCTTTGTTATATGATCGTATATACGGTTAACACAAGTACAGAGACGAAAACGACGATCATGACATTTGCACCGAGCCAAGAGGCGAGAACAGCGCTTGTAAAACCAAAGATGCCAAACCACGGATCGTCTTGAATAAGAAATATACCCGGAATGATTAAAGCGCCAAGCGTAGCGTACGGGACGTTGCGCAATACACCGCGCCAAAACGGTGGCAAGTTGATGCGATGAAAAACGGTTAACGGAAGCATGCGCGGAATGTATGTGACGATGCCCATGCCGAGAATAATGAAAAAAATGTCACTGTGCATATTCCGTCTCCTTTCCTTTTTCTACAACCCATTGAATACATATAGCGGAAATGATTGTAGAGATGACGATCGCCCATCCTTTCGGGACGTTGAGCCATAATAAAAGCACGCAGTTGATGGCACCAGCGCAAACGGCGAGCCATAGCGCTTTCCGTTCTGTTTTGACGGCAGGAACTAACAAGCCGACAAACATCGCATACAAGGCGACAGATAAGCTCACTTGCACACTTTCAGGTAAATAAGCGCCGACGATATGCCCGATCGCAGAGTTGATTACCCAACTGCTGTAGGAAATGAAAATGAGCCCGAACATATACGAAGCAGAGACTGTACCTTCTTTCATCGCAGCGACAGAAAACGTTTCATCCGTAATACCGAACGCATATAGCGCTTTTTTCCAAAGCGGATCGTGTTCTGCCTTTTCATTGAGTGATGCGGACATTAAAAAATGCCGAATGTTTAAAATAAACGTCGTTAAAATGATTTCAAATGGACCGGTGCCAAGAGATAGTAAATTGAGCGAAATGTATTGGGCTGCCCCTGCAAATACAATCATGCTCATAAGCGTCGTTTCTACGATGGAAAGCCCTGTGGACTTTGCTAACAAACCGAACGTGAGCGCTACAGGCGCATATCCGATCGCGATGGCGACTCCTGATTTTATACCGTGCCGAAACATATGTATTCCCCCTTCTTTTGTATTTTCATAAAATTTTTTCTATTTTGCAAGGGATATGTAGTAAACGGTGAAACTTTTTTTCTTGCTTCTCGTATAGTAAGCTATCTGATTTAAAGGGGATGATAACAATGTTAAAAAAATTGCTTGAACTGCTTTTACACAAAAACATGCATAAACACCGTTATAGCAGTAGTGATCGTTATACGTACCGTCCGCATCGCCATCCGTCGCAATACGGTTATAAGCATTATAAAAAGAAGCATCGTAGCCATAGCGTATTTTCTAGCTTTTTTGGCAGTTCATGATTTTTATTGAAAAGCCGTATCGGGAAGGAACGGTCGTAAACGGGCGATACACGATTGAAGCACGGCTCGGTGAAGGAAGCTACGGGATAACATATGTGGCGCGCGATGAGGAGACGAACCAGCTTGTCGTTGTAAAGCAAATGAAGCGAACGAAAAAAAAGAAGCGAATCGCATCGTTTGAACGAGAAGCGCTCATGTTACGAAAGCTAAACCATCCGCAAATTCCAAAGCTATATGATATGTTCGATGCGCGCGGCATTCCGCATCTTGTCATGGAATATATTGAAGGGGATACGATCGAAACGCTTATTTTCGAGAAAAAACAAACATTCGGTGAGAAAGAAGCGTTTTTCTTGTTGGCGGATGTGTTGATGATTGTGCAACACATTCACGCCCACGAAATCGTTCATCGCGATTTGCGCATCCCAAATATCGTTTTTCGCGACGGTGTTGTATATGTCATTGATTTCGGACTTGCCCGTTTTTTCCATGAACAAGATGGCCCGTTTTTGACACTCGAACAGAAACTTCGGCGTCAAGTTGATGTGAAAAGCGACATATATGCCCTCGGTCATTTTTTACTGTTTTTATTGTATTCGTCTTATGAGCCAACAGAGGACAAAGAGAAAAGTTGGGAAGACGAACTTTCCTTGTCAAAAGAAGCGCGCTATGTGTTGCGGCGCATGTTGCAGTTGGATTTGCCGTATGCATCTGTTGCGCAATTGGCGCGCGATGTTGCTGATGTGATTGGATAGGCGTTGCATGGCGCCTATTTTTTATTTTCGATGTCGCGTTTTGCGCGGATGAATGCGATGAGTTGAATGATTTCGTCTTCCGTCACGGCTTCACCGTCTACTGTCAGTCGAACCGTCGGGCGAGTGAGCTCAATCGACGGTTGTTCCTCGTCTGTTGCCCCGAGTAAGTAGTCTGTCGTTGTGCCAAACAACGTCGCCAGCTCCTTGACCGCTTCGAGCGACGGCTGGCGATAACCGGACTCATACCCGGCGTATGTGCTTTTTGCGATATTGAGTTGATCGGCAATATATTGCAACGACCATTGCTTTCTCTTTCTTAATTCCGATAATCGTTTTGAAATCATCATGTTTCTCCCCCTTTTTTTGCTGTTCGCGAAATGAATAAAAACACTTGTTATTTTCTTTTTTTCTGAATATAATTGAAATGAAGGTACGCGAATCGCGAACGAATGTATTTATAGTTTACACTACATGACACAAAGAATACAATAGATGACTTAAAATCGCCATATTTGAGGTGACGATAATGAAAAACATTTTGTTGCTTGCGACAGGTGGTACGATTGCTTCCGTGCTGAGCGAAGAAGGGCTTACACCAAAGCTGACGGCACAGGAGCTGACGAGCTACATTACGATTGAAAATCAGCCGTATCATTTAGATAGCCAAATTTTAATGAACATCGACAGCACAAACATGCAGCCGGAGCATTGGCGTGACATTGCGGAGGCGATTTATGAGCAATACGATCGCTATGACGGCTTTGTCGTGACGCACGGAACGGATACGATGGCATATACGGCAGCTGCGTTGTCATATATGCTTCAAAACGTGAATAAGCCGATTGTATTGACCGGCTCTCAAGTGCCGATCGGCTTTCCGAAAACGGATGCGAAAAAAAATATACGCGATGCGCTTCGTTTTGCGTGCGAAGATGTGAGTGGGGTGTTCGTCGTTTTCGATGGGCGCGTTATTTTAGGAACGCGGGCAGTTAAAATGCGGACGAAAAGCTATGATGCGTTCGAAAGCATTAACCATCCGTACGTCGCTTACATTCATCACGATCGCATCGATTATCAATACGAACTGCCAAAGCCGAGCGGCAAGTTGCAATTTGATCCGTCGCTTTGCCCGGACGTGTTTTTACTGAAGCTTCATCCGGGCACGAAGCCAGAAATATTTGATTACATTCGCCATTTATATCGCGGCGTCATTATCGAAAGTTTTGGAAGCGGCGGTGTGCCGTTTCAAGGGCGCAATTTGTTGCCGAAAATAAAGGAGCTAATTGATGATGGCATGGCGGTTGTCATTACGACGCAATGTTTAGAAGAAGGAGAAGATTTAACATTATATGAAGTTGGGCGGAAAGTGGCGCAAAACACAGTTATTTTATCAGGGGATATGAATACAGAAGCGATCGTACCGAAACTGATGTGGGCGTTAGGAAAAACGACCAATTTGATGGAAATTAAAAACATGATGGAAACGCCAATCGCAAACGACATAACAGAAAAACATGAAGAAAGTTGGGATGCATAGATGTTGCAAACGAAAGCAGTACGACTTGAACGAGATTTGCTTGGCGAAAAAGAAATTCCATACGATGCTTATTATGGTATTCAAACGATGCGTGCGGTCGAAAATTTTCCAATTACAGGGTATCGTCTTCACCGCGAGCTCATTCAAGCGATGGCGACCGTAAAAAAAGCGGCGGCGCTCGCGAATATGGAAACGGGGCAACTTGATCGTCGCATCGGTGAAGCGATCGTGAAAGCAGCCGAGGAAGTGATCGACGGGCAATGGCACGATCAATTTATCGTCGATCCGATTCAAGGTGGCGCAGGAACGTCCATCAACATGAACACAAACGAAGTGATCGCGAATCGCGCACTCGAATGGTTAGGAGAGCGAAAAGGAAGTTACCATATCATTAGTCCAAATACGCACGTCAACATGTCACAATCGACAAACGACGTTTTCCCGACGGCCATTCATATTGCAGTGTTAAACATGGTGAACCAATTGCTTCAGACGATGGAACATATGCACGATGTGTTTGCCGATAAAGCGAAACAGTTTGATCATGTCATTAAAATGGGGCGGACGCATTTACAAGATGCTGTTCCGATTCGGCTCGGACAAGAATTTGAAGCGTATCGTCGCGTCGTAAAGCGCGATATGGAGCGCATTGCCCATTCGCGCCAACATTTGTACGAAGTCAATATTGGTGCAACGGCGGTCGGAACGGGATTAAATGCCGATCCCGCCTATATTGAGCGCGTCATTTTTCATCTCGTTCGTTTGACCGACTTGCCGCTTGTGCGGGCGGAACATCTTGTTGATGCGACGCAAAATACAGACGCCTATACGGAAGTGTCAGCCGCTTTAAAAATATGTATGATTAATATGTCAAAAATCGCAAACGATCTTCGTCTCATGGCGTCTGGTCCGCGGGCAGGGCTTGGAGAAATTACGTTGCCTGCCCGCCAGCCGGGGTCGTCCATTATGCCGGGGAAAGTGAATCCGGTTATGGCGGAAGTCGTCAACCAAGTGGCGTTTCAAGTGATCGGTAATGACCAAACGATTTGTTTAGCGTCAGAAGCAGGACAGCTCGAGCTAAACGTCATGGAACCTGTGCTTGTGTTTAACTTACTTCAGTCGCTCCATATGATGGACAACGTCTTTCGTGTGTTTACAGACTATTGTTTAGCTGGCATTGAAGCGAACGAAGAGCGAATGAAGCAACACGTCGAAAATAGCATCGGCGTCATTACAGCTGTCAATCCGTACATCGGTTACGAAGCGGCATCGCGCATCGCAAAAGAAGCGCTTCGCACAGGAAAATCGGTGCGCGAGCTATGCTTGGAGCACGATTTGTTGAATGAAAAGCAATTACATGATATTTTAGACCCGTATGCCATGACAAGTCCGGGCATTGCAGGAAAATAACATGAAGCGATAGAGAAAAGGAAGGGTACAACATGTCAAGCGGAGCAAACATGCACATTACGATTCGATTACAATTTGCGAAAAATGTCGTCTCTTTTAGCGACATTGCCACCGCAATTGGACAAGCTGGTGGAGATATTGTCGGCATTGACGTCATTTCCTCAAGCAAAACGCATACAGTGCGCGATATTACGGTGAGCGTTCTTGATTCGAAGCACGCGGACGTTGTCGTCGATACGTTGCGAAAAACAGCGGGCGTGAAAGTTATTCACGTTTCTGACCGCACGTTTTTAATGCATATCGGCGGAAAAATTGAAGTGAAATCGAAAATTCCGATTAAAACGCGTGACGATTTGGCGCGCGTATATACGCCGGGAGTGGCGCGCATATGTACGGCGATTGCCGAAGATCCAACAAAAGCGTATTCGTTAACGATTAAACGAAATACGGTGGCGGTCATTTCAGACGGAACGGCAGTATTAGGACTTGGTGACATTGGACCGTATGCGGCGATGCCGGTCATGGAAGGAAAAGCGATGTTGTTTAAACAACTCGCGGGCGTCGATGCGTTTCCGATTTGTTTAGATACGAAAGATACAGATGAAATTGTGCAAATCGTCAAAGCGATCGCCCCAGCTTTTGGCGGCATTAATTTAGAAGATATCGCTGCGCCGCGTTGTTTTGAAATTGAGGAGCGGTTAAAACAAGAGTTAGATATTCCTGTATTTCATGATGACCAACACGGTACAGCCGTCGTCTTGCTTGCAGGTTTACTTAATGCGTTAAAAATTGTAGATAAAAAGATTGAGGATATTAAAGTCGTATTAACGGGCATCGGAGCAGCAGGCATCGCTTGCACGAAAATATTGTTGGCGGCCGGTGTGAAAAACATTATCGGCGTGGATCGACAAGGGGCGATTCATCGCGGCGTCCAATATGACAATCCGTATTGGAACGAATATGCAAACATGACGAATCCGGAAAATATAAGCGGCACGCTTTCAGACGTTATCGCCGGGGCGGACGTATTTATTGGCGTATCCGCACCAGGCATTTTAACGGTAGAAGATGTGAAAAAAATGGCGAAAGATCCGATCGTTTTTGCGATGGCCAACCCTGTTCCAGAAATTGATCCAGAAGTGGCGGAACCGTACGTTCGCGTCATGGCGACAGGTCGATCCGACTATCCAAACCAAATTAATAACGTTCTTTGCTTCCCGGGCATTTTCCGCGGGGCGCTAGATTGCCGCGCCATTGAAATCAATGAAGAAATGAAACTCGCTGCCGCTCAAGCGATCGCCTCGGTCGTCACAGACGAAGAACTAAGCGAAACATACATTATCCCGAGCGTGTTCAACAATAAAGTGGCAGAAAAAGTGCGCGAAGCCGTCATGAAAGCGGCATATCAAACAGGCGTTGCCCGCAAGGACGATATGATGTTCAAGTAAAACATGGCGTCATCACGCCATGTTTTTTACATTTTTTCACATCACATTCACATGTTTAAATCCGTTATACTTTGAATAGAATAGTGTAATTTCTCATTGCGTCTTGTCGCCGTTTGGCATAGAATGATGGGGTTAACTCAATTTATGTGATAGGTGAGTACATTTGATGAAACGATTATATGCGCTATACGCAACGTTCGTCGCTTTATCTGGATGCATGTTATTTTTGTATAGATGGCCTTTTGGGCATATCGAACAACAATGGTCGATGTTAGTTTTACTTTGTATCTCTGTCATTTTACTAAGCGTTTATATGATTCATCTTCCTCCGAAAGGAAACGGATTTTCGTTAGACTCTGCCGTCTATTTAGCAACCGTTTTTGTATATGGGTTAGAAATGGCGTTAATGGTTTTATTTTTAAGCATGCTTCCGACATATTTATTTCATGAGAAGAGCATGAAGTGGTGGAAGCATGTTTGTAATTTTGCTATGTATACGTGGATGATTGTCGGGGCTTACTATTCTTTTATTATGTTCGGAGGAGAAAGTGGTGCGTTTTCCATTTATTTTTTAGGGGCATATTTAGGCTCGCTTATTGTTTACTCTATGATAAATATACTATTGATGGCAGGTTTTTTCTCTCTTTCTTCCTCTTATCGTGTTAGCCATATTTTAATTAGCATGTTAAGTGAGTGGCTGTCTAGTTACGGTGTCACGTTGCTCGCATCGCTCGTGTTGGTCAGCCTTTTGACTTTACATGCACAATTTGGAATTATCCTTTTTACGTCTGTTATTTTGTTATTATCTTTTACACTTAGGAAGTACGGAACATTGTATGAGAAAGTGGCTCATGACAAAGCATATATTGAACAGTTATTGAATACGTTACCGATCGGAATTATTACGATGCATCATTCAAGTTCGCAACATTTTATTAACCATTACGCAGTTACTTTGCTCGGTTTAGATAAAAAAGAAATAAAACAAATGATTGAACAAAAAAGGCAAAGTGAAACGAATGTTTCGTTTTGGGATCTTTTCGCTCGCCGTGATCCGTTTCGGCAAGTAAAAGTACCATACGAAAGAAATGGTGAGAAAAAAATATTTTTAGTGTCACAATCGAATTTACTTAACTTGTACGGGGAGCATATTGGCCGTACAATTTTCTTTCTCGACATCACCGAAATCGAGAAGCTTACAAAACGCATTCATCAATCGGAAAAGTTGGCGGCAGTCGGGGAAATGGCGGCGAAAGCAGCGCATGAAATTCGCAATCCGCTTGCGGTCATTCATGGCTTTTTATCGTTTATGAACGAAAATATGGCACAAAGCGATCGCGAGCAATACCACATTCCGCTTTTATTAAAAGAAATTGACCGCATTAATGCGATTGTTGAAGATATGCTTTTGATCGCAAAACCGAGTGCGCCGATGTTGAAAGAGACGTATATGGAAACGATCGTTCAAGACTTGCTTTCGTTGTTGCAACATACGTTAGAGGCGAAACATATTCGCGTGCACGTCCGCCTTGACCGCGTTTTGTTGCGGCTTGATCCGAAACAAATGATGCAAGTGCTATACAATTTGCTTCATAACAGCATCGAATCGATCGAAGAAAACGGCACGATTTGCATATATTCCGATGTCGATGAGACGTACAATATGTACGTTTACGATTCTGGGAAAGGAATTCCACAAGACATGCAAGCGACGATGTTTGAACCGTTTATGACAACGAAACCGTCAGGGACAGGCTTAGGGTTAACGATCGTCAAACGAATCGTTGAAAACCATGGCGGAACCATTGCGCTTCATGACAGTTCGGAAAAAGGCACGACGTTTGTTATTAAGCTACCGATCGGATAATGATGAGAAAAGGAACGGATAAAACGATAAAAGGATAATCAATTTGTTCATCATTTCACAACTGTCGTCGACCTCCAATCTTGCAAAAAATCCGGGGGATCGACGACAGTTTAATTTTTGTCACTTTGTCAGACGTATCAAGCGACAAAGACCATTGACTGAATTTTCGGATGGATGTATAATGATGTTGTATAGCTTTTCCATATGTTGATATATCAACACTTTTTTGGGGTTTGTATCGTACCTATGAGGAATTGAAACTGAAATTCGTGCAAAATATCCAAAAGTTCGCATCGGTTTGTATCGTACCTATGAGGAATTGAAACCCAGCAGTTTCTTCGACTGCTTCTGCGACATCAGACTCTGTTTGTATCGTACCTATGAGGAATTGAAACTTCACACCTTTTGCTAGTGCTTCCATCTGCGTTTTGATAGTTTGTATCGTACCTATGAGGAATTGAAACCCCGATGGACTAATCACATAACCGCCGCAGTCGCAGTTTGTATCGTACCTATGAGGAATTGAAACCTTCCTCCTAATCGCCCCACGCACTCGCTTGTACGTGTCGTTTGTATCGTGCCTATGAGGAATTGAAACAGATGAAATTCAACAAGAAAATCACCGTTATGCGCGTTTGTATCGTACCTATGAGGAATTGAAACAACAAATCAGAATAAAAAGCACCAAAAGAACAATTGTTTGTATCGTACCTACAAGAACCAGCATGTTAGAATCTGGATTTTTTTGTATATACCATTTTACTTTTTCTTCAACATTCGTTATTATATAGAGTAGAAACATCTTTCTTTCCGGCTATGGTGAAGTGAGATGTTTTTTTTCATGGAAATATTGATTTCACAAAGAAATGGAGGGATTTCTCGTGAAGAAATACGCCATTGTGTATTGTGAACATCAATTTGGTTCCATGGATGGAAAAACGGCGAATGGGCTTGTGCGTGATTCGGGGCTGTATGACATTGTTGCGGTCATTGATTCGACAAAAGCTGGTCAAGATGCTGGAGAAGTACTTGATCAAAAGAAAAATGGCATTCCGATTTGTAAAAACCTTCAAGATGCAATAGCCTCCGCAAAAGAAAAACCGAACTACTTCATCTTAGGAATTGCTCCAGCGAACGCTTTTCTCAAAAAAGAAGAACGTCAAGTGATTATCGAAGCAATGGAAGCAGGGATGCACATCGTGAATCCCCTTCAAGAGTTTTTAACAGAAGATGAAGAAATGATGACGATGGCGAAACGTTATGGCGTTACGATTCGCGACGTTCGCAAGCCGCGTCCGAAAAAAGAATGGACGTTGTTTACCGGACGCATTTTGCAAGTGAAAGCGCCGATTGTGGCGGTGCTTGGGACAGACGGTGCGTGCGGGAAGCGGACGACAGCGATGATTGTCGATCAAGCATTACAAAAGCGCGGCTATAAGACGGCATTTGTTGCCACAGGGCAAACGGGCTTAATTCAAGGAGCTTCATACGGCTTTGCGATGGATGCGTTTCCGCTTCAATACATGATTGGAGAGCTTGAACGAGAAGTTGTGCGCGCATATGAAACGGAGCAGCCGGATATCATCATCGTCGAAGGACAAGGGGCGCTTAGCCATCCAGCTTACGTCAGCTCGGCTGGCATTTTAAAAGGCGCGCGGCCGCAAGCCGTTATTTTACAACATCCACCGAAACGAAAAGTGCTCGGTGATTTCCCGTTTATCGACATGCCTACGGTCGAAAGCGAAATCGCATTAATTGAACATTTCGGAAAGACGAAAGTTGTAGCGATCACGTTAAACCATGAAGGAATGACAGATGACGAACTGAAGCGAACGATTGATGAATATGAACGAACATTCCATATGCCTGTAACAGACGTGCTGAAATATGGGGCAGATAAAGTTGTCGCACGCCTCATCGAATTTTTCCCATCGTTACAAAAGCGTGAGGTGGCGGTGTAATGACGGCGAAAGTCGAAATTGACTTACGGAAAATCCGTCATAATGCCGCAACATTGAAAAAATGGTGTGAGGAAAAAGGAATACAAGTGACAGCTGTCGTGAAAGGGATAAACGGTGATGTTGAAATTGCTCGCGCTCTTGTTGATAGCGGTATAACGAGTTTAGCTGATACGAAAGTGGAACGAATCGCAAAACTCAAATCGGCGCAAGTTCCAGCGACGTATATGCTCATTCGCACCCCGGCGTTGAGCGAAGTGAGTCAAGTCGTCCAACATGTCGATGTGAGCGTTCAATCGGAAATGGATGTCGTGCGTGCCATTTCGACAGAAGCGATGAAGCAAAACAAGACGCATGCGATTATCGTCATGGTCGAGATGGGCGATTTGCGCGAAGGTGTTATGCCGAGTGATTTGCCGTCATTTATTGAACAGGCGATGCAGTTGCCGAATATCGAAATTGTCGGCATTGGGGCGAACTTTGCCTGCTTTGGCGGCATTATTCCGACCGATCAAAAAATGCGTGAACTTTCCTCGCTCGTGAAGCATATTCAAAAACAATATTCGCTGTTTTTGCCGTACGTATCTGGTGGAAACTCCGCGAACTACTATTGGCTTAAACAGACGAAAGACGTCGGGTGTATTAACCATTTGCGATTAGGTGAGGCGATTTTTTTAGGACGGGAGACGATTCGTGGCGCTGCGATTCAAGGTTTATACGAAGATGCGTTTTGTTTCGTCGCAGAAGTGATTGAAGTAAAAACGAAGCCGTCTGTCCCATATGGTGTACAAAGCCGAAATGCATTTGGCGAAACGCCGATATTTCAAGAACGAGGCATGATGAAGCGCGCCATTGTCGGCATCGGTCGCCAAGATGTGTACGTCAACGGATTAACTCCTCTACAACCCGTTCAAATCATTGGCTCAAGCAGCGACCATATTATCGTTGACGCTACGTACACCGACATTCAAGTCGGTGACTTCATTCGCTTTGCGGTCGACTACGGCGCGATGATTTCCCTTATGACGTCTCCGCACGTTCAAAAAACATATGTACAAACAGATGAAAAAAACGGACGTTTCCCAACGAAAACATCAGCATAAAAAAAGTCAGCGTGTTCAGCGCTGACTTTTTTCGTTTGTTGTTAAAACTGTTTCGCTGCTTCTTTTGCTCGTTCGATCGCCTGTTGCTTAATGCTTTCTGCTTCGTTTGGAAAAGCGTTCATACCTTCGACCGCAATCGTTTGAACGTCTGTTATGCCGATAAAAGCGAGAACAGCTCTTAAATAGCGGTCACCAAACTCCATTTCTTTCGCCGGACCTTCAGAATATATACCTCCTCGCGCTTGAATGTGGAGCGCTTTTTTCCCTTTTAGTAGCCCAACAGACCCTTCTTCTGTATATTTAAACGTTTTTCCGGCGATACAAAGCGTATCGATATATGCCTTCAATTTTGGAGGGAAGCTAAAGTTCCACATCGGTGTGACGAATACATATTTGTCAGCTTCAATAAATTGGTCGCATAGTTCGTTGATACGTGCGATTTTTGCTTGCTCATCTCTGTTTAATTGGTCAAATGCTTGTCCTTGTTGAAGTTTGCCCCAACCGTTAAACACATCTCCATCAATATAAGGGATGTCCATGTCATATACGTGCAATTCAACGATTTCATCTTCGGGATGATGTTGTTTGTAGGCATTGACAAACGCGCGACCGACTGACAAGCTAAACGATTCATGTTCTTGTTTTGGATTTGCGGTAATATACAATACTTTTGCCATAACGGTTCCTCCTTGATACAAGTTGATACTTACTTATATTTTGCTTTGGTATAAAAAGCTATAACTATAATATAGTTTGTTACTTACTTTTGTAAAGTAAAAAGATTGCTGATTAGATGACAAACATCGAAAAAAAGGGTAAAATACGGATGTGGGTATAAAAAAGAAAAGGACGGATGATTCATGACAGGGCATGTATTTCATCACTCGAAAGCAGAGAAGTTGTTAAATCCGAAAAGGAGAGAGCTCATTGCTCCAGAAAAAGTAATTTCATTGCTGAACGTGAGCGAGCATGATATTGTCGCCGATTTAGGGGCGGGGAATGGCTATTTCACTGTCCCGATGGCGAAAGTGGCAAAAACAGTATATGCGGTTGATGTACAACAAGAAATGCTCGATTTACTCCAGCAACATGCTGAACGAGAAGGAGTAAAAAACATTTCTTACATCCTAAGCGATGTGGCGAAAACAACGATTTCACCGCAATCTGTCGAAAAGGGACTAATGGCGTTTGTTTTGCATGAAGTGGACGATCGAGAAGCTGTTTTTGCAGAAATTGCTCGCATCATAAAGCCGAACGGTGCGTTTCTATTCATTGAATGGGAGGCAGTAGAAAGTGAAATGGGTCCGCCGCTTCACGAACGCATTCCATCGCATCAGCTCATGGACGAGGCGAAAGCACATTTTACACATGTGGAGCTCGTTCATTTCCATCCGAGCGTATATGGTGTGATTGTTAAACATGGTCATTAATGATGGCCATGTTGTTTGTTTTTAAGGAAGGTGAGTAAGATGGTGGTACGTTTAGGAATAAAGGAAAATACCGTTTCATTTTTATTATTAGTCGTCATTAACGTGTTTGTTGGGGCGATGGTCGGTTTAGAACGAACGATTTTGCCGATGATTGGTGAAAAGCAGTTTGGGCTTACATCGATGGGAGCGGCTATCTCGTTTATCATTAGCTTCGGCTTGTCCAAAGCGGTTGTAAACTATTTTGCTGGTCAGCTTGCTGATCGGTTTGGTAGAAAAAACATATTGCTAGCAGGATGGGTAATTGGGTTATTCGTTCCAATATGTATGCTTACTGCAGACGAATGGTCGGTTGTTGTGTTTGCGAACGTGCTGCTTGGAATTAACCAAGCATTGACGTGGTCGATGACTGTCAATATGAAAATTGACATCGCCAAGCCAACGGAACGAGGTACAGCGGTTGGTTTAAATGAGTTTGCTGGTTATTTTGGTGTCGCGATGATGGCGGCGCTATCGGGTTATCTCGCTTCGACATTTTCACTTGATCTTGAATTGTTTTACATTGGTATTGTGGTTGCACTTACTGGAATAGGCTTATCCATCGTCGTTAAAGATACGAAACATCATGTTCAACTGCATATGGAACGAAGAAAAAAGGAGCGAACAGAAACGTTATCCGCAAAAGATGTATTTCAGCAGACGACATGGAAAAATAAAACGCTATCTAGTTTTAGTTTGGCAGGACTTGTAACAAATTTGAAAGATGGTGTGGCATGGGGATTATTCCCTTTATATTTCACTTCCCTCGGGCTATCCGTCTCACAAACAGGGATGATCGTTGCGATTTACCCTGCTTCATGGGGGATATGTCAGCTTTTCACAGGTGCCATTAGCGATCGAGTCGACAGAAAAAGGATGATTGCATACGGCATGTGGTTACAGGCGTTGGCCATGTGGTTGATGCTTATCGTGGACGATGTCGTGTTATGGATGGTTGGCGCGATATTGTTAGGGCTCGGAACAGCGATGGTATATCCGACGTTGCAAGCGGCAATTAGCGATGTGACAGCGATATACTGGCGCGCTTCTGCGATGGGAGTATATCGATTTTGGCGCGATAGCGGCTATGCGATCGGTGCCGCGATGGCAGGGATCATTGCCGACTGGCTCGGATTCCGTTGGGCAATTGGGTTGACAGCGATATTGTCGGTACTTGCTGGATGGCGGGTATATACAAAAACGAAAAACTAGGGAACACGTCCCTAGTTTTTCTTGTAAATGAAAACGATCGGTTCGAACAAATAAAAAATAGGTACGAATCGCCACAACATATCATGCCGTAAAAGTTTGTATTTCATCATGGATCCTTTTTTACTTTAACAAGCGACAAGCCCTTGACACATATATTAATAAAAGAGCAAATGTGAAGGGGGCTGAGGGGTGAACATTTTAGTCATTTGGCGGTTGTTGACGGTTGGTGGGGTGAATGCCGGATGGCGCAATCGGGCGTTATATTTTAAAAAGCGTGGCATTACGACCGATTTTTTATATACGAAAGATTTGGGCGGCATGCATATGATGGAAGATGTCGCAAACGTGTATGTAGCGAAAAAGAAGCGAGATGTTCATGACATTTTACGAAAAGGGTATGATGCGATCATTGTTGTTGATACGAGCCAAGCGTACGAGTGGTTGAACGACGTTGGCTATGCAGGTCCGATTATTGTCGAGGCGCGCACGCCGGAGTTGTTGAAGTTAAAGCGGAACTTGCAAGGGGTTGAGACGATTTCCCCGCGTCAGTTTATCGTTCCGTCTTATTATCAAAAACGACTTCTTTCCGTCCTCGTTAACGATCAAGCGCCGATTACCGTCATTTATAACGGATTAGATGCGTCTTTTTTCCAGCCATCTGTATGCGATGATGTACCGAACAAAAAAATTATTGCTTATGTCGGACGGTTAGATGGAAGGAAAAATTGGCGGGCGTTTTTGCGCATCGTCTCGCTATTACAAAAAGAGCGGGATGATATCGAATGTTGGATGATCGGTGGGGCGCATAGTGTCGATAAACAAACGTTTGAAACGGAATGGAAAGAAAAAAAGCTCGACCCGTTCGTCAAATGGTTTCCCGTCGTTCCGTACCAACAAATGCCTCACATATACGCCCGCATTCGTCAATCAGGGGGATGCTTACTAGCGACAACGAAAGTCGAATCGTTCGGCAATACGTTTATTGAAGCGATGGCGTGTGGCGTGCCGGTCGTTGCCCCGCGCGTATCTGCCATGCCGGAAGTGATCGCTCACGGAAAAACAGGATACTTATTTCGCGAACATCATACGCGCGGTGCCGTTCGAGCGATTGAAGCGATCATCGACGATCAGGAGCGATATGAAGAGATGAGCGAAGCTGGCAGGGCGCGCGTGCTAGCGCAATTTACGATTGAACGTTGTGCCGAAACGTATGTCGATTTACTACAACATATTGTAGGTGAACAAACATGAACTATGAAATGACGTTCGCAAGCCATAAACATAACTCCCATCTCATCACGTTTCATGATGGGAAACGGTATGTCGTCAAATTTTATGACACGAAAAAGCCGAAAGCGCTCATTAACGAATGGCTCGCATACCAAATTGCGAAATATATGAACCTTCCGATTCCGCACGCCCGACTCGTTTCTTTACCCGACACGCTCGTACCGATTCCAGATGACACAACGATTGTGAAAACGAAAACGCAGTTTGCTAGCGCGTATATTGACGGGAAAAACGCCCATGAAACGACGCTCTATCGCATCGCCAACGCCGATCAGCTTGCGGGGGTGATCGTTTTTGATTATTGGTTGTACAATTGCGACCGAACGAGAAAAAACGTCATCATCGAACAAAATGGTGAGCATCAGACGTTATGGATCATTGATCACGCTGACATATGCGGTTCATTTGCGTGGACGGTTGAACAGTTAAAACAGCTGCCGCGAACGCTTATCGAAAGCGCTACGCATCGCATGATGGCGTCGTTTATGATCGTTCAACAATTGGAGGAAGCGATTGCCGTTATGCAAACGATGCCGACACTTTTACTTGAAGAAATGACGAAACATATGCCTGACGATTGGCCGATGACGGCAGAAGAACGAAAGCAACTCGTTCATACGCTCGTGTATAGGCGTGATCATGTCGTTCCGCATCTCATCCGCAAATGTTGTAAACAGCTTTGGCCTGAGCTAGCATAGCTTAGGCTTTTTTCATGTGCGAGAGCGAAAGAAAAAATAGATAAATAGGAAAAGGCCGTATCCTTTGTCCGAGATCATGTATATGTTATTAGCAGAGAGAAAATTTGTTAGAAAGGTGTGAGGATATGATGGTAAAAATTGTTTTAGATGCAGGGCATGGAGGGCGTGATCCGGGGGCGGTCGGAAACGGACTTCGTGAAAAAGATGTAACGTTAACGATTGTGACGAAAATAGGGGAGATGTTGAAAGAGTATGAACGTGTCGATGTACACTATACGCGGACAGACGACCAGTTTATTGAACTCTCGGAACGGGCAGCGATGGCGAATCGGATCGGTGCGGACTTTTTTTTATCCGTTCATGTGAACGCAGGTGGTGGAACAGGATTTGAATCATATATATTCAATGGAAATGTGAGCAAAGAAACCGTTTCATATCAAAACATCATTCACGATGAAGTGATGAAAGCGATTGGAGATGTGCGCGATCGCGGAAAAAAACGTGCGAGCTATGCGGTGCTTCGTCAAACGAATATGCCAGCTTTATTGACGGAAAACTTATTTATCGACAACGCAGGCGATGCCGCGAAGCTGAAATCAGACGAATTTCTGTCGCAAATTGCCCGCGGTCATGTGGAAGGAATGGCGAAAGCGTTCGGATTGCAAAAGAAACCGCCTGCTCCACCGAAAGACGATGGAAAGTTATACCGCGTGCAAGTCGGAGCATTTCGCGATAAAAAAAATGCAGAACGTCTCGTCGAAGAGTTAAGAAAAAAAGGATACGATGCGATCATTGTTTAACCTCTGCGATTCGCAGAGGATTTTTTATGCATATTTTTCATTCATTGTTAAAAAATAATGGCGAATGGGGGGACGCTATGAAACTGTTCGCATTTGGCATGATGATCGTTTGTTTGCACGCATTGCCGTATTTTCTTCTTGGTGAAGATGCCCATATGCGCGTGCATGATAATTTAGATTCAAATATCGCTTGGTATCGTGTGCTTGCACGAAGCGGTGAGTTGTTCGGTTCCGTTCATGCGACGATTCCGCAAGTCATTAACGGATTGCCGCGCAACGCGTACGGGACGGAGTTTAGCGGCATCGTTTGGCTTCATGCGCTCTTTCCGTCCGTTTACGCCTATGGATTGAGCCAGCTTCTTACGCGCCTGTTTGCGTTTATCGGCATGTATTTATTATTGAATACGCACGTATTAAAGGAAAAAGAAGCGGAGTGGATTCGCGTCGGGGTCGCGCTTGCGTTCGCCCTTACGCCGTTTTGGCCGTCAGGCATGCTTAGCACGCTCGGTATGCCGCTAGCGTTATGGGCGCTGTTAAACATTCGCGCCGGCGATCGCTCGTTGAAAAATTACGTCGTGCTGACGTTGTTGCCGTTCTACTCTAGCTTTGTGCTCGGCTTTTTCTTTTTTTTAAGCGCGATGTTTATATTTTGGGCGTTCGATGCGTGGCGACGCCGTCCGAACGTACCCCTTTTGTTGGCGCTCATATATATGACCGTTCTTTATTTAGCGATTGAATATCGGCTCGTTCATTCATTTTTATTTGCGACAGAGCCGACGAGCCGCGATGAATATGTGCATGCTCGCTTACCGTTATGGCGATCGCTTCGCCTGACGCTCAAAAACTATATGTTCGGTCATACGCATGTCATGACGATTCATACGCTCATTATTTTACCGATCACGTTGATCGCTTTATATATCGTATGGCGAAAAACATGGTGGCAACAAGAGCGGCTGTTTTGGCAGCTTCATATTGTGAACGTTGCGCTTTCCGCGTGGTATGCGTTTTGGTTTTACAAAGGATGGTTGCCTGCAACAGAAGCGTTTCCGTTTTTAGATCGGTTTAATTTTGCGCGCTATCATTTTTTGCGACCGATGGTCATTTATGTGCTGTTTGCGCTATCGCTTCGCATTATATGGCGCGCGTGGGATCGAGGAATCGTCTCGTTTGCGATTGCCTCTCAACTCGTTGTGGCGATGTTGTTTCATGAACAAATTGTATATCGCGACAAGCCGACGTTTCGCGCGTTTTATGCCGAAAAGCAGTTTGAACAAGTGAAGCGATACATCGGCAAGCCGCTTCATACGTATCGCGTCGTCAGCATCGGCATGCATCCGGCGATCGCGCAATATAACGGCTTTTATACGCTCGATACGTACAACAATTTTTATCCGCTGTCGTATAAGCATCAGTTTCGGAAAATTATTGCGAGTGAGCTTGCGAAAAATAAAAAACTAAAACAATATTTCGATGAATGGGGCGGTCGCTGTTACATATTTGTCGATGAGCTAGGAAAGCACTACATGTTTACGAAGCAATCGAACAAGCGCATACGCCATCTCAAGCTTCATACTGACGTATTGTACGACATGGGCGGACGATACGTGTTTTCCGCCTTGCCGATTGACAACGCAAAGGAAAACAACTTAAAGCTATTGCGCACGTTTGAACACGATGAATCCGCATGGAACATTTACTTATACGAAGTGGAAAGGGAGAAAACGACATGACCGTTTTAGCGATCGTTGTACCTTGTTATAACGAGCAAGATATATTGCCAGAAACGATTAAACAACTGCTTTCGTTAAGGCAGCAGCTCGTAGATGAACAACTTATTTCGAAAGAAAGCAAAATTGTATTTGTCGATGACGGAAGCCGCGATCAAACGTGGACGATCATTTATAAAGCATGTTTGCGACATGAAGAAGTGAAAGGAATAAAACTGGCAGGCAATGCAGGGCATCAAAACGCCCTTTTAGCAGGCATGTTTGCCGTCAAAGGCGCGGCGCATTGCATCGTAACGATGGATGCCGACTTGCAAGATGATATATATGTCGTGCGCGAGTTTGTACAAAAATTTCATGACGGATACGATATCGTTTATGGGGTGAGAAGAAAGCGCGACGTTGATTCGTACATGAAGCGGTGGACGGCCGAAACATTTTACCGCATGATGAATCGCATCGGGGTGAAGCTTATATACAATCATGCAGACTATCGTCTCATGAGCCGGCGCGCGGTAGAAGCGTTGCAGCAATTTCGCGAAGTAAACATGTTTTTGCGCGGAGTTGTCCCGCTCCTTGGTTTTCCTTCTACAACCGTATATTATGACCGAAAAGAGCGAAAAGCAGGCGTGACGAAATATCCGCTTATGAAAATGATACGCTTTGCATTCGATGGACTCACGTCATTCAGCATGATGCCCATTCGGTTCGTTTCCCTTCTCGGTTTTTGTTCATTTTTCATTAGCGTCTTGTTTGCGCTATACGTGCTTTTTTTAAAAATAACAGGACATACAGAAACGGGCTGGACGTCGCTCATCATGTCCATTTGGCTCGTCGGTGGGTTGCAGTTGATTGCGATCGGCTTAGTTGGCGAATACATCGGAAAAGTATATAAAGAAACGAAACAACGACCGCGCTACATCGTAGATATCGATTTGTTCAATTGGCCGGTCGTTGCCCGGCGCGATGAGGAACAAGTCATAAGCTAAGGCTCCGAACTAGACGGAGCCTTTTTGCATCATTGCTCGTTGAAACGACTGGAATAGGGCGAACGAAACGAACGTCAGCAATATGCCTGTCACATACGGCAAACTCGGTTTTAACGTAAATAGCCAACCTGCGATCGCCGGCCCGCCGATGCGCCCGAGCGAATCGAACGATGATAATACGCCTGTCGCGCTTCCTTGTCCGCCCGTTGTATATTTCGTAAGCAAGGACGATACACATGGGCGAATGACGCCGTTACCGATGCCGAAAATCGTTAAGTAAAGCGCCGCTGTCCAAAAATGATTGATGAACAAAATAAGAAAAAAGCCGAGCGCTGATAAAAATAAGCCGCCGCGAATGACCGTTCTTTCACCGAACGATGCGATCAGTTTTCCGAGCAGTCCTCCTTGAACGATCGCACCAGCAAGTCCCATCATCATGAAAATGTAGCCGAGCTCTTTTGACGTAAGACCTGCGCGTTTTGCGGCAAAATAAGCGAACGTCGCTTCAAGTCCAGCGAGGGAAAATGTGACGATCAGCTGCAACATATATAAGCGCGCCAAAGGTCCTTGAAGGGCGGAGGAAAGCGGCGGACGTTTCGCTTGTCCGACCGAACGTTTTTCTTTCGGAAGCGACTCATGTAAGAAAAAGAAAACGAACACGGCGGTCAAGAGCGATAAACAGCCGGCGATCCAAAACGGAACCGTTAAGCTTGTAGCGGAAAAGATGCCGCCGATCGCTGGTCCGAAAATAAATCCGAGTCCGACAGCCGCCCCGATCATGCCCATTCCTTTTCCGCGGTTTTCTTCTGTCGTTACATCAGCGACGTACGCCATCGCTGTCGGCATCGTCGCGGCAGATAAGAAGCCGCCAATGATGCGAGCCGCAAACAACATCCACAACTGCGTCGCCATGGCGAATAAGAAAAACGACAGCGCCAAGCCGGAAATACCGATAAGTATCATCGGCTTTCGCCCGTATCGGTCAGATAAGTTTCCCCACATCGGTGCGAATAAAAATTGCATAAAAGAGTACACGGCCATGAGCCAACCGAGCTCTGTTGGGGTTGCGCCGATGTTTTCAGCGAAAAACGGAAGGACGGGAATAATAATGCCAAACCCGACCATGACGAAAAACATCACAACAAATAAAAGCGGCAAGTAACGCCGTTCGTTCATCGTAACCATCTCCACTATGTAGTTTGCATTTTTATCATAATGGAAACGATACAATTTTTCAAAGATGTCGATGCGTTGACAATAGAAAAAATTTTAGCGAAACTGAACGTGTATGAATGACGGTGGGAGAGTTGAGAGATGACATATGTAAACGAGCACGTGTTAAACAATTTATTTTACATGCTAGTGAGCATTTTTTTCTTTTATTTTTTATACGATCACGTTCGGTTTTTCCAGCGAAAAAAGGCGCATCAACGATTGTTGCTTATCGCATGTTTAAGCGTTCCGATCATTTTATGTATGAAATATCCGATTTACATCGCCCCTGATTGCGTGCACGATTTGCGGCAAGTTCCGTTTTTACTTGGCACGTTTTACGGTGGATGGACGGTCAGTTTTCCCCTCTTGCTTATTTTGCTGCTCGCGCGCTGGGCGATGTACGGCTATCAATTCATTACCGTCGCTGTTTATGTCATGATGTTCGTTTTCGGCAGTTTGTTTTCTCCTATTTTCCAACGTTTGTCGAGAAAACAACGATTATTCGCTTCGGCGGTGATGACGTTTATATTAGCGATTGTTGCTACGATTTTGGCGATCGTCATTTCTGATTTTCAAGTGACAGAGTCGTACGTCATTCACTTTATCCTTGTTCCTCCCTTTGCCGTATCGTTCGTTGTGCTCATCGTTGAAACGTTGCGTGAAGCGTTGCTCATTCGCTCGAAAGCGATTAAGCTTGAAAAAATGGAAGTCGTCAGCCAGCTTGCCGCAAGCATTTCTCATGAAATACGCAATCCGTTAACCGTCGTCAAAGGATTTTTGCAGCTCATGAAATCAAAAGACATATTATCAGAAACGAGAGAGCAATATATCAATATCGCCCTTGAAGAATTAAACCGCGCCTGCGCCATTATTGACGATTATTTAACGTTTGCGAAGCCGTTTCCAGAAAAAATGGAGCCGCTTGACGTGCATCATGAGTTAACGAAAGTCATTGACATGTTGCGTCCGTTAGCGAACATGTCGGGGGTAGACATCGTGTCAACGCTCATGCCTGCGAAAGTAAGTGGCAACGCCCAATATTTTCGACAATGTTTTTTAAATATAATAAAAAATGGAATAGAAGCGATACAGCATGGCGGTGCGGTATATGTGCATATGCACGTCGATGAACGAACGGTGATGATCGTTGTACGCGATGAAGGAGCCGGCATGACGAAAGAGGAAATGGCGCGCTTCGGAGAACCGTATTTCAGCACGAAAGAAAAAGGGACAGGGCTTGGGGCGATGGTATCGATTCGCATCATTGAAATGATGAACGGCACATGGGCGTTGGAGAGCGAAAAAGGGCGCGGAACAACGATGAAAGTGACATTCCCTTTGTTGTTGGAAAAATAAAAATATTTCGAAATAGCGAAAAAGTATTGTCTTTAACGATTTTGGGCGTTAAAGTATAAAATGAACATAACAAGTAAGGGGAGTTTACAACGATGAGTTTGTTTCGAAAAAAGTCCATTGATGCGCTCATGAGCGAATCAGGGAAAGGGGCAGCGCTCAAAAAAGAATTAGGCGCATTTGATTTAACGATGCTCGGAATTGGAGCAATTATCGGAACGGGTATTTTCGTTTTAACGGGAGTGGCAGCGGCTGAACATGCAGGGCCAGCGCTCGTTCTTTCGTTTATTTTATCAGGATTGGCGTGCGTCTTTGCGGCGCTTTGTTATGCGGAGTTCGCTTCAAGCGTGCCAGTGTCGGGAAGCGCCTATACGTACAGCTATGCGACGTTTGGTGAGTTAATCGCATGGATGCTCGGTTGGGATTTAATTTTAGAGTACGGAGTGGCAGCGTCAGCAGTAGCGGCGGGATGGTCCGGCTATTTTCAAGGGTTGCTCGCTGGATTTGGCATTGAGCTGCCAAAGGCGTTGACAAGCGCCTACGATCCGGCAAACGGCACGTTCATTGATGTGCCGGCAATTGTGATCGTTTTGCTTATTACGTTTTTATTGACGCAAGGAGTGAGAAAGTCAGCTCGCTTTAATGCGGTAATGGTTTTTATTAAAGTGGCGGTCATTTTATTGTTTATTGCCGTTGGGGTTTGGTATGTGAAGCCAGAAAACTGGACGCCGTTTATGCCGTTTGGCTTTTCAGGCGTGGCCGCAGGGGCAGCGACCGTGTTTTTCGCGTACTTAGGATTTGATGCGGTATCGACCGCGGCAGAAGAAGTGCGCAATCCGCAACGCAACATGCCGATCGGTATTATCGCATCGCTTGCGATTTGTACGCTTCTTTATATTGCCGTATCGCTCATTTTAACAGGCATTGTGCCGTACGACCAATTAGGTGTAAAAAATCCGGTTGCTTTTGCGTTAAACTATATTCAACAAGATTGGGTGGCAGGATTTATTTCGCTCGGAGCGATTACAGGAATTACGACCGTCCTTCTCGTTATGCTTTATGCCCAAACGCGTCTTTTTTATGCGATTAGCCGCGACGGCTTGCTTCCGTCATTGTTTGCGAAAGTGAGCGAACGGAAACAAGTGCCGCTTGTGAATTCATGGGTGACAGGCATTGCCGTTTCCATTTTCGCTGGGGTGATTCCGTTAAATAAATTGGCGCATTTGACAAATATCGGAACGTTGTTTGCGTTTACAACGGTTGCGATCGGCATTTTAATTTTACGCAAAACGGAACCGAACTTAAAACGAAGCTTTATGGTGCCGTTTGTGCCTGTTATTCCGCTTCTTGCAGTAGCGTTTTGTACGTATTTAGCCCTTCAGCTTCCAGCAACGACATGGTTAAGTTTTGGCGGCTGGCTTGCGATCGGTCTCGTCATTTATTTCTTGTACGGTCGCAAACATAGTAAGTTAAATGAGGCAAACGTTGAGCAAAAACAAGTCAGTTAACGGGTTGACAAAATAAGCTCATGTTTTTATAATGAAATTACAATAACATAGTTTTCCTTCACAAAGGGGAGTAGCGTTCAGGCGTTGCCTGAAAACAAAGTCGTCAGTTCATGGACATCGTCCATCGGCTTTGTTGGCACAACGATGTGTCTAGCGAGACCTTTGCCGTTCGGCAAAGGTCTTTTTTGCGTTTCCATGATTTTTGCCGATGGACGAGGGGAAACTACATATTACAGGAGGGATCATTGATGGATGTATCATTATTGTTAGAGTACGGTTGGGTGCTTCTCGTTTTAATCGGTTTAGAAGGCATTCTCGCTGCCGATAACGCCGTTGTGATGGCGGTCATGGTAAAGCACTTGCCAGAGAAAGAACAAAAACGAGCGCTCTTTTACGGGCTTGCCGGTGCGTTTATTCTTCGCTTTGCGGCGTTGTTTGTCATTTCGTATTTAGTGAACATTTGGCAAATTCAAGCGCTTGGCGCGTTATATTTAATGTTTATCGCCGTGCATCATTTTATTAACAAAAACAGAGACGGTTCGCATAAAGAAGGGAAAAAGCAGTCCGGTTTTTGGATGACAGTATTAAAAGTAGAGCTTGCCGATTTAGCGTTTGCGATCGATTCGATTTTAGCGGCGGTCGCTTTAGCGATGACGTTGCCAAATACGAATTTACCGCCGATCGGCGGCATGGACGGCGGGAAGTTTTTAGTCATCTTTGCCGGTGGATTAATTGGCGTCATCATTATGCGTTTTGCGGCAAATGCGTTCGTGAAATTGTTGCATAAACGCCCAAGCCTAGAGTCCGCTGCGTTTTTAATCGTCGGTTGGGTTGGGGTGAAATTGGCAGTCTATACGCTTGCGCATCCAAGCTTAGCCGTCGTTTCGGAACATTTTGCGCATTCAGCATTATGGAAAGCAATTTTCTGGATCGTTCTTTTAGCGATTGCCGCTGGCGGCTGGTTTTTCTCGGGAAAAGAAACGAAACAACAAAAAGAAGCGATTCAAACGTTGAAAAAAGCACAAAACGAATAAGGGGAGGTACGTTCCTCCTCTTTTTGTTATAATAAAGAAAGAGAGGAGTGTTGATGTATGTTAAGTGAAAAATTGTTAAACGGACTGAACGAACAAATGAATTTTGAATTTTATTCTGCGCATGCGTACATGGCGATGGCCGCATATTGCTCGGCGGAAGGGTTGGACGGTTTTGCGAACTTCTTTTTAGTTCAAGCGGAAGAAGAGCGATTCCATGCGATGAAGTTTTACAACTTTATTAATGCGCTTGGTGAACGAGCGATTATGACCGGTTTTCCTTCGCCAAACAATGAATTTACGTCTGTACGCGATTGCTTTGAAAAAGCGCTCGCTCATGAAAAAGAAGTGACGCGCCGCATTTATAAACTGTCTGACTTGGCGTTAGACGAGCGCGAACACGCGACGATGAACTTTTTAAAATGGTTTATTGACGAACAAGTCGAAGAAGAGTCGCTGTTTGATACGCTCATCCAAAAGCTTAAGCGCATCGAAAACGACAGCAACTCACTATTTATGCTTGACAACGAACTTGCACAGCGCACATTTACACCAGAAGCATAAAGGGAATGCATACGCATTCTCTTTTTGTTTCATGAATGTTATAATATTGGAAAAGGATATGGAGGGGTGAAGATGTCACAACGAATCGAAACGACGATTTCTTCTCAAGTAAAACAAAGTAAACCGAATACGTCCTTTGTTGACTTTGGACAATTAAGAAAAAAGATTGCGAAACCTTCCCCTTTTGGCAGAAAGCTAGTGGATATGTATAAACAAGGAAGGTAGCATCGGATGTCCTTTGTATTGACCTTTGAAGATGCGCGTCATGAAAACTTTCAACAAGCGTCCATTTACATTGATGCTTGTTTTATTTTGGCTTACATGAACAGCGATGATCCACGCGGTGATAAAGTTTGTGAAATGTTACAAAAATGGCAAGGGGAAGGTATCGCTCAATTAGGAATAAGCAGCCATGTGTTTGGAGAAGTCATTCATCAGTTGTTTATTCAAGAAATATTGTTTCCGCTCGAAATATACCACAACAAGCAATTGCATCGAAAATTAACATCACATCTAGATGTTCAGTTAGGACCGCTAGAAGAGCCTACCGCATTTCTTTATGACATATGGAAAAAAGAAATCCCTCGTTTTTACAATAAAAATTTTGTCGTGAATGTATCCCGTCTTATTAAATCTGTAAAAAATCGTTATCCATCGCAAAGAAATAAGTTGCAAATTTTTTATAACAATGCGATTGATCGCTATAATGAGTTTCTGAATGCCTTAAGAAATGATTTTCACGTCTCGTTTTTGACTACAAATAGCGATATTCAACAGTTAACATTCGCTCACATGAAATTATTCCAATTAGAAGTGTACGACGCATTACATTATGCGCTCGCGATGTATCACGGTTACGATTATTTTGCAACGCTAGATGGCGATTTTGTCCATCATCTTTACTCTGAAAACAGTAAAACGAAAATTTTAAAAATTGCGTGACATACTTTTTCTTCCCTCTAACCAAATGTCGCATATCAGGCGATAGATGTAGGTAGGAGGGATTCAGATGAAATGGTTAGTCGATGATGAGCCGTTGTTCGTATTGCCGACGGTGGCGGTGAAGCTCGGATTGAATGAAAGCATTTTTTTGCAGCAGCTTCATTATTGGCTCACGAAAAGTACGCATACGTACGACGGGCATGTGTGGGTGTATAATACGTACGAAGGATGGCAAAAGCAGTTTCCGTTTTGGTCGGAAAGCACGATTCGGCGCACGATCGTTCGGCTTGAGAAAAAAGGGATCGTCGTGTCAAGGTATCGCTCCAAGCTCGATAAAACGAAATGGTATCGCATTGATTATGATGTGCTAGCGAACGTCATGCATGGCGAAGAAGAGCGCCAAAATGATGACACGAACGCGCAACATAAACAAACGACGAGGCAACATGACGTGTCGCACGCGTCAATTTGCCAAGACGGACGTCGCAAGATGAACAGACAAACAAATATAACGACAGATGATACATTACAAAACATGATACAATTTTATGAACAAAACGGTTTTGGGAAGATGAGTAGCTACGTAAAAGAGAAAATGGCATTATGGGTAAGTGAAACGTCAAAAGAGATGGTGCTTGACGCGCTAAACGTCGCTTTGCAAAACGGGGTAAAGACGTGGACATATACGGAAGGCATTTTGCGTAATTGGAAGAAAAACGGGTATGTGACGACAAAAGAGCGAAAAAGAAGACCGGTGCGAACGGAAATGATTCCAGAATGGTTACATATCGATTATGCACAATATGAACGAAAAGCTTGCAGTGAAGCCGAACTCGAACAAAAACGGCGCGAGTTAGAAGCGCGATTAAAAAAGAAAAGGGCATGAATCCATACCCTATCCGATTTGTTTCCATGGTTGATCTTTTTCTTTTGTCGCTTCGACGGCTTCAAAAAGCAAGTCGACGAGATGAACGGCGCGCACGTTTGTCAGCCCTTCTCGTTCAATGCCGAGCTTCATTTGTAGTAAGCAACCGGGATTGGCGGTAACGATCGTCGTCGCTTTCGTTTGTTTTGCTTGTTCCATTTTATAATCGAGCACTTGCATCGACATGTCCGGATGAACGATGTTATAAATGCCCGCTGAGCCGCAACATCGGTCGGCATCTTTCATTTCGCGAAACTCAACGCCTGCAATCGACTGAAGAAGAAGGCGCGGCTCACTCGCTGTTTTCATCACGTTGCGCAAATGGCACGAATCTTGATATGTCACGATTTGATTTGGCAAGCGCAAGATGCGATGATGAAAGCCGAGCTCTACTAAAATGACGGAGACGTCTTTGATTTTGGCGACGAACGCTTTGGCGCGCTCCGCCCAAACGGGATCGTCTTTTAACAAATGGTCGTATTCGATTAAAAACGCTCCGCACCCGCCGGCGTTTGTGACGATGTAGTCGACATTTAGCGCTTCAAACGCTTCAATGTTTCGTTTCGCTAACGTTTTTGCGTCCGCTTTTTCACCGCTATGTCCATGGAGCGCTCCGCAACACGTTTGCGCTTCAGGAATGACGATGTCACATCCGGCAAGCTGCAATAGTTTCATCGTTCGATCGTTAATGTCCATAAACATCGTATCCATTAAACAACCGCTAAAAAAGGCGACGCGGCGCTTTCGTGGGGCGAGCGCTTCAACATGCGTCGGACGTTCGTTCATTTGTTTCCACGTCGGCACGTTCGGAAGCACTTTTTCCATCGTCGCTAAATGGTTCGGCAACAGGCGCAACAAGCCAAGTTTCCGCACGACAGATTGCAGCCCAGACCGTTGATAAAAGCCGAGGAGTGCCGTTGCGATGCGCATGCGTTTCGGATGTGGAAACAGCTGTTTAAACACGAGATGGCGAATGAAACGAACGATCGGCGAGTACGTTTTATGTTGCGCAATAATATCGCGCGCTTCTTCAAGCAAATGACCGTAGCGCACACCGGAAGGGCAAACGGGTTCACACGCGCGGCAACCAAGGCAAAGTTGAAGTGACCGTTCGACGTCTTCATCCGGTTCAATGAGTCCGTCAACGACCGCTTTCATTAACGCGATCCGTCCGCGCGGCGAGTGCGACTCTTGAAAGCCGGACTCAATATATGTCGGACATGTCGGAAGGCAAAAGCCGCAGCGCATACAGTTTAGTAGTTCGTCTTCGTTCATGCGCGCTTGAAATTGTTTCATGAGCTGTTCATTTTTCATCGCGTCACCACCACCCGTTTGCGCGTGCTTTTGGCGAACACTTTCCCCGGATTCATAATGTTGTTCGGATCAAGCGCTCGTTTGATCGCCTGCATGGCGGCAATTCCTTCTTTACCGAGCTTCCATTCTAAATACGGCGCTTTCATGACGCCGACACCGTGTTCGCCTGTAATCGTACCGCCAAGTTCTATTGCTTTCGCAAAGATGTCTTCAAACGCTTGCTCGACGCGATGCAGTTCGTCTTTGTCGCGCACGTCCGTCGGACATGTCGGGTGAAGGTTGCCATCACCGGCATGGCCAAACGTGCAAATGGTGACGTTATATTTTTTGGCAATATCGTTAATTGCTTTCACCATATTGGCAATTTGTGAACGTGGAACGGTCGCATCTTCTAAAATGGTCGTTGGCTTTAAACGAGCGAGCGCCGATAAGGCGGAACGTCTCGCCGTACGCAAATTGTTTGCTTCTTCTTCCGTTTTTGCCACTTGAACGGAAATGGCATGTTGTTCGCGACAAATGCGCGCCATCGCTTCCATATCGCGTGCGACGACTTCGGCTGGACCGTCTTGTTCAATGAGCAATACCGCTTTTACGTCCGTCGGCAAGCCGATGTTGACGAACGATTCGACGACTTGTAACGTCGGTTGATCTAAAAATTCAAGCGTCGTCGGAATGATTTTGTTGGCGATAATCGCTGAGACGGAACGGGCAGCCGCTTCTAAATCTTCATACAGCGCAAGCATCGTTTTTTTCGTCTCCGGCATCGGAATGAGCTTTAACGTCGCTTCCGTAATGATTCCAAGCGTGCCTTCCGAACCGACAAATAAACGAGTAAGATCATAGCCGGCGACGTCTTTCGCAAGTTTTCCCCCTGTGCGAACGATGTCGCCATTGGCGAGCACAACTTCAAGCCCCATGACGTAATCGCGCGTCACCCCGTACTTTAAGCCGCGCAAACCGCCGGAGTTTTCGTTAATGTTGCCACCGATCGTTGAAATTTTCATCGAGCTTGGATCTGGGGGATAAAATAACCCTTTGGCTTCGACCGCTTGAATGAGGTCGAGCGTAATGACGCCCGGCTGCACCGTGACCGTTAAGTTCTCCTCGTCGATTTCTAATATGCGATTCATATGTTTAAACAATAGGACGATGCCGCCTTGTGTTGGGCACGTGCCGGCGCAAAGATTCGTCCCTGAACCGCGTGGAACGATCGGAATGCGCTCTTCGTTACAAATTTTTACGATGTCGCTTACTTCTTTCGTATTGCGCGGTGCGATGACCGCATCAGGAAGCGATTGAAAGTTTGGGGTTGCATCATATGAATAAACGAGCCGCCCAGCTTTCGAATCGTCGTAGTTTTCTGAGCCAACAATATCAATGAACTGTTGTTTCACTCGTTCAGTGATCATGTCATTCACCTTCTTTTTCAAAAGATAAGAAAGTATAAGATTTCAGATTTATGGAGCTGTCTAGCTCCAAGCGCCATCGGCTTGAGCCGCTCCGCCCCACACTGCGGCGGCGACAGCCTCCTCGGTGGGGCTTGTGCGCTCTTCGCCGATAGGCGGGCGCTTTGCGCTTTTCTTATTTGTACTATAAGCATAAAAAAAAGCGGGGAAACCCGCTATGGATGAACATATAAAAATAAAACGTTTACATGCTATTTTTTTGTTGTTTCATCTAAAAAACGAATCGCTAAATATAAAGTGATGACATGTTCGAAGTTGCGCACGTTTAAATTTGTATATTGTTGTATTTTTTTTAATCGGTAATGGAGCGTATTAATATGAATGTGAAGCGCTTCGGCTGTTTGTTTGAGCGATAAGTTGTGCGCGAAAAATGTGCGGAGCGTTTGAAGCAGTTCTTCGTCGTTCATTAACGGCTCAATCGTTCGTTTTATGAGCTCTTGTTTTGTCGCAAGCGAAATGTCTTCTAAACACATATCTAGCCGTAAGTCTTCGTCAAAGATGATCTCCTCGGTTTGTTTCGCGACATGAAGGGCGCGCTCCGCTTGTTTATATGACTCATACACGTGTTTGGCATCGGTCGTTTTTCCGCATCCGACATGAAACGTGACCCGATATTTTTCGAACACCGATCGTTGTAACGTTTTTATTTTTGCGATCGTTCGTTCTTTGTCGTCGTCCGTTTGCAAAAAAAGCAAGCGGTCGTTTCCCCAGCGAACGATAATGTCGCGTTTGTCGTCCCAAACGGTTTGAGTCAATTTCCACATCTCCATTGAAATCGTCCGTTCTTTATCGTTTAACGAAGCGATGATGACGCGCCGCTTCGCTGTTAAGTCGATATGAAACAGTTGGGCGCGCTCGAAAAAAGACGGTGACCATTCGCGCGCTTGCAGCCATTCAAACACGAACGTTTCAAGCGCCCGCGCTTGCAGCTGAAGCTGTTCGGTATAATAGTTTTCTTGAATAAGAAGCTCGGTCATTTTTTTCAACAGTTCTCCATACGGCGATACGTTTGCAGGGTTGCCTGTAATGCCGATGACGCCAATGACGTCGCCGTGAAAAAAAATCGGCAAGTTAATGCCTGCTTTTACTCCTTTTAATACCCCTTCGTCTTGCTTTGTAATGATTCGTTTTTTCTTTTGTTGACAAACGAGAAACGCTCCTTCGTGAAATTGACCGATGCGCGTTGTGTCGGTGCTTGCCATAATGATGCCGTTCGTATCGACGATAATAATATCTTCATCGATGAGGCGACGCACGTCGGATACAATTTTTTTTGCGAGGTGAGAAGAGAGCATTCGTTCACTTCCTTTCTACATGTAGCATACGAAAAGAAACCGTCCTTTCGCTTGACCTAAAGGACGGTGCCTAAATTACATGTGGAAACGTGCGACCGTTTGGCGCAGTTGTTCGGCCGTGCTTGCGAGCTCTTGCGAAGAAGCGAGCAGCTCTTGCATCGTTGCATTTTGTTCTTCGGTTGTGGCAGCGACTTGTTCAATATTTCTTGCGGATTGTGATGAAATATCAATAATTTGATCAGCGAATGACGTCATTGTTTTTACTTTTTCATCAACGGAACGAATCGTCTCGTTTACCGCATCGCTTTCTGCTTGGACGCGTGCCATATCCGCAGAAATGGCACGGAAAATATGTCCGACTTGTTCAACGAGCGAATGGCCGCATTGGAACGACTCGCTGCTTTCGTGCATGACGTTCACCGCATGCGCCGTTTGTGTTTGCGACTGTTCAGCTAGCGTGCGAATGTTTCCTGCCGCTTGTGCCGTCTGTTCGGCTAGTTTGCGCACTTCTTCTGCCACGACGCCAAACCCTTTTCCATGTTCGCCCGCTCGTGCCGCTTCGATGGCAGCATTTAACGCAAGCAAATTCGTTTGGTCAGAAATGTTTGTAATAAAGCCGACGATTTGATGAATTTCTTTCGATTTATCGTTTAACGATTCAATGACGGAAGCGAGGCGTTCGATTTGTTCGCGAATAAGTTTCATTTGTGCAACCGTTTGCTCTACTAGTGATGTTCCTTCATGAACGCGCTTCGTTGCTTCCGTTGTTCGTTTCGCTGTTTCACCTACTTTGTTCATCACGGTCGTTAATGCATCGGATACGCTATGCACCGCTTCGTTCGTTTGTTTCGATACGTTCACTTGTTCATCTGCCCCTGATGCGACTTGGAGAATCGCTTGTGTAATTTGTTCGTTCGCTTCCGTTGTCGCTTCCGCATTTAACCGCAACGTGTGCGACATGTCGTTTACATGTGCAGCAACCGCTTGAATTTGGGAGATTGACTGTTCAAGCCCGTCCGCTAATTCGTTCATCGCTTCGGCAATTTGTCCGACTTCATCCGTTTTTGTATCCGTCAAGCGCTGGACGCGCAAATTGCCGCGCGCAAGCTCATGGCAAACGTGGACGACTTGCTGTAATCGTCTGCTTATTTTTCGGCTCACTACGATGAGGGAGATGACAGATAAAACGATCGCAACAGCGACGGTAATCAACATCATCAAAATATTTTTCGCAATCGTATCGTTCATTTGCGTCGTCAGCGCGCTTCGTTCATTGACGACGATGTTTCGTAACACATCGAGTTTTTCGATGCTCATATCGCGGATGGTCGCCGCTTTATTTTGAAAGCTAATGACTTGGAAAATGTCGATTTGTTCGCCGCGATCACGATACGATAACACCGCAGGTTGAATTGTTTTATAAAGCAATTCATTTAACTGATTTTCAATCGAAATCGTCGAGCGATATATCGTTTTTGCTTCTTCTGTTTGCATATGCGGCTCTAATTGTTTCATTTTATCGTTAAACTGTTTCGTTAAGTCGCCGTATTGCCAAAGAGTTTCTGGGCGGGGGTTTGTCATATAGTCGGTAATGACAATATATTTTTGTTTAAATAATGAGCCGAGGTCGGTAATTAAAATCGCTTCGTCGCTTTTATGTTCGACTTGTTTGACGACGTTCGTTAAGTTGTTGACGAGTAAAAATACAAAAATGAAAACGCTGACAAATAAAAGTGTAGCAAAGCTGAAAACGATCCCATACTTTTTGCCGATCGTCGTCGTTTTTTTCGTTTGTTTTGTTTTTGGTTTTTTCTGAAAACGGATTGACCATCGCTTTTTCATCGTGAGGCCCCCTTCGCTTTTTTCTCATTATAGCATGACCGTTTGAAAGAAAGGGAGAGTATTTTTGGGGAAAATGCCACGAATTTTGTCACAAATTTTTTGTTGCAATCGGTTTCAACTTCGTTTACAATTCAAATCAACAAGGAATCCGAAACGTTTTGGAGGAAATGAAAGTGACAACGATTAAAGATATCGCGAAAGCGGCTGGCGTGTCGGTGACGACTGTTTCTCGCGCGTTAAACGGCTATTCTGACGTCAGTGAAAAGACGCGCAAAAAAATTATCGACATCGCCAAGCAGCTCAATTACAGTCCGAATACGCTTGCGCGAAGCCTTGTCATGAACAAATCGAAAACGATTGGGTTGCTCGTTTCAGGCATGACGCGCTCGGCGGTAAAGGATAACTTTACGTTTGAAGTGATGACAGGAGTTAACGATTACATCGCTAAAACAGATTATGACGTCATTTTGTTTAATACAAATTCGACGAAACAAAGGGAAAAAACGTATTCGCAACTATGTCGCGAACGGCGGGTCGATGGTGTCATTTTACAAGGAATTAAAACAGATGATCCGTACTTAACGGAAGTTGTCGAAAGCGACATTCCGTGCGTATTAATTGACATTCCGATTCAGTCCGACCGCGTCGGATATGTAACGACCGATAACGTGTACGGTGCGAAAAAAGCGGTGCAACATTTGCTTGAGCTTGGGCATCGCAACATTGCGATGATGAACGGGCACGACTACGCATTTGTTAGCAAGCAGCGCCTGCAAGGATTTTATGAGGCGATGGAAGAAGCGAACGTACCGATTCGAAAAGAGTGGGTGATTAATGGCGATTTTTCCGAAGAGATGGCGGAAGCGAGGGCATACGAGTTGTTTCAAAGCGAACCGAATATTACTGCCATCTTTTGCGCCAGCGACTTAATGGCGCTTGGGGTCATGAGAGCGCTCAAACAGCTCGGCTTGCGCGTGCCTGATGACGTATCGGTCGTTGGATATGATGATATTTTGCTTGCGTCATACGTGTCTCCCGCATTAACGACGGTGGCGCAAAATAAATTTCAAATGGGTTATGAAGCGGCTAGCATGCTTATTGATATGTTGGAAGGAAACGAAGCAAAAGTCGTGACGTTGCGGACGCAACTTGTCGTGCGCGAGTCAACGGCGCCGATGAAAAAAGGGTAGCCCTTTTTTCATACCGAAAATCCGAAACGTTTTGGATCACATCATTCATACGAGGAAAGGGAGTTTACGATGCTGCAATACAACTTAGGAACAGGGGAGTATAAAAATTGGATCGTCTCCGAGGTCGCATTCAATCCGCATGCGCTCGGAAAATGCGAAGCGATTATGGCGCTTGGCAACGGGTATATGGGGCTTCGTTCAGCGACGGAAGAATCGTACGTCGGGCAAGTGCGCAATTTGTTTGTTGCCGGTACGTTTAACCAGTTTGATGAATACGAAGTGACAGAACTGCCGAACGCACCTGATGTCGTTGAGTTAGACATTTGGTTAAATGATGAAAAGTTTTCGTTAGAAAAAGGGAAAATCATTCATTATCGTCGCGACTTAAATGTGAAAGATGCGGAATTAGTGCGCCACGTCATTTGGGAAAATACGCGCGGAGAGCAGTTTGAGCTGACGTTTCGCCGCTTTGTGTCGCTAAAAAATTTACATCTCATCGGCATGAAGATGGAAATAAAACCGCTCAATGGCGATGCAAACATTCGCATTACATCAGGTATTAACGGACAAATGACAAATAGCGGAGCACAACATTTCCATGAAGGGGAAAAGCGCATTTTTGATAAAAAATATTTGCAACTTATTCAAACGACGACCGAATCGAAAATTGATTTTGTCGTCAATGCGGTGCATCGGTATATGATTAATGGAAAAGAAATTGAAACAGAGCCGCGCATGGCGATCGACCGCCGGAAAGTGTTTATTCAAGTATCGTTTGATGTCAAACGAGGAGAGACGTTTACGTTTGAAAAGCTCGCCAACGTGTATACAAGCCGTGACAAAGCGTATGACCACGATGCATATAACCTTGACGTCATGCGGCAAGATGCGCTCAATAACTTAAAAGAAGAAGCGAAAAAAGGGTACGATGCGCTCTTTTCCGAAAACGTTTCGGAATGGAAAAAACGTTGGGAGCAAATGAATATTACGATCGAAAGCGAAAACGAATTTGACCAACTTGCGATTCGTTTTGCCCATTATCATTTAATCATTATGACGCCAGCGCACGATGCACGTTTCGGTGTTGCGGCGAAAGGGTTAACAGGCGAAGGATATAAAGGTCATTCGTTTTGGGATACGGAAATTTTCATTTTGCCGTTTTTCACATACACGTTCCCACATATTGCCCGCAGCTTGCTTGAATATCGTTACAACACGATTGAAGGGGCACGCCGAAAAGCGAAGGCGAACGGCTATGAAGGAGCGATGTATCCGTGGGAGTCGGCGTTTACAGGCGATGAAGTGACGCCGGTATGGGGCGCGGTTGATATTGTGACAGGAAAAGCGACGAAAATTTGGTGCGGATTTATCGAGCAACATATTACGAGCGATATCGCGTTTGCGGTATGGCAATATTACAAAGTGACAGGCGATGAAGATTTTATGAAACGTTGTGGCTATGAAATGTTGTTTGATACCGCAACGTTTTGGGCGAGCCGGTTAGAATGGAACGAAGAAAAGAAACAATATCACATTAACGATGTCATCGGTCCAGACGAATATAAAGAGCACGTCAACAACAACGCCTTTACAAACTATATGGCGCATTGGAATATCGAAACAGCCATTCGCTATTATGAAAGATTAAAAGAAAGCGATCCGGCGTTGCTTGATGCGTTACACGAAAAAATTGGCGTGCATGAAGCGTATAAAAAATGGAAAGAAAAAGTCGATCTCATTTACTTGCCGCAGCCACGCGAAGAAGATCTCGTCATTCCGCAAGATGACACGTATTTAACAAAACAAATCATCGACTTAACGAAATATAAAAAGCAAACGCGCGTCGGCACGATTTTTGAAGATTACAATATGGAACAAGTGAACAACATGCAAGTATCAAAACAAGCGGACATTATGGTGTTGTTTTACTTGCTAGAAAATAAGTTTTCGCAAGAAGTGAAACGAGCGAATTGGAACTATTATGAGCCAAAAACGTTGCACGATTCATCGCTCAGCTTATCGACACATTGCATTTTAGCGAGCGATATGGACGATCGCGAGCTAGCGTATCAATTGTTTGAACAAGCGTCCCGCATCGACTTAGGTCCGAATATGAAATCATCGGATCACGGCATGCATACCGCATCGATTGGCGGCATATGGCAATCGGTCGTATGCGGATTCGGCGGCGTGCGCATGCTTGACGGAAAGCTGCGCATCCATCCGAAACTTCCGAAACAATGGAAAACATTATCGTTTCCAATATATTGGCGCGGCGATCGGTTAGAAGTCACGGTCACGCATGAGTCGCTCGTCGTGAAAAAAGTGACGAACGTTCACGATGTCGTTTCGTTTGATGTGTTCGGCACGACATACGAAGTAAAAGACGAAGTGACGATTCCACTTGCATGAAAGGATTTGACATGATGAACAAGCAACTGAAAGCAGTCATTTTCGACTTAGACGGTGTCATTACCGATACGGCAGAGTATCATTTTATCGCATGGAAACAGCTTGCGGAGGAACTAGGGATCACGTTTGACCGCACATTTAACGAGCAGTTAAAAGGGGTGAGCCGCATGGAGTCGCTCGAGCGCATTTTAGCGCTCGGCGGCCAAGCGGATCGCTATACAGCCGCAGAAAAAGAGGCGCTGGCGCATAAAAAAAATGAGCATTATAAACAGCTCATCGCGCGCATGACGCCAAATGATTTACTTCCCGGCATACTCGATTTATTGCGCGAACTAAAACGTGAAAACGTGAAAATCGGCTTAGCATCGGCGAGTAAAAATGCGTTTACCGTCATCGAACGGCTACAAATTGGCGAATATTTCGATACGATCGTCGATGCGGCGAAAATAAAACATAGCAAACCGCACCCAGAAATTTTCTTGACTGCTGCCAAGCAGTTACAAGTCGATCCGTCCGCTTGCGTCGGAGTAGAAGATGCACAAGCGGGCGTGGCAGCCATTCAAGCAGCGAACATGTTCGCCGTTGGCGTCGGTGACAAAGAAGCGTTAAAAGAAGCCGACTACATCGTCGAAACGACAGCTGAACTAACGTACGATGCGATTGTACGTGCATTTTATCGGGAATAAGGGAGCTCGTCTCCCTTCCAAATATAAGACGAATAAGAAAGGGGTCTCGTATGATGAAAAAGAAACAATGGTTTGCCCTTGGCATGACGACGATGCTTTTTGGAAGCGTTTTAGCGGGATGTGGCAGCGAAGAAAAAACAGCAAAAAACGAAGGAAGCAATCAGAAAGAAGAACAAGTAGAAGTCACGCTTGCGGGTTGGGGCGGCAACCCGATGGAACAAAAATTGTTAAAGCAAACGTTAGATGAATTTGAGAAAAAATATCCGAACATTAAAGTGAAACATGAAGTCATTTCCGATCAATATATGGATGTCATTAAAACGCGTTTAATTGGTGGCGAAGGTCCAGACGTATTTTATTTAGATGCGTTCGAAGCGCCAGCAATGATTGAAACAGGCGTGCTAGAGCCGCTTGATGACTACGTCACAGACGATTTCGACATCAACGATTTTGAAAAACCGCTTCTCGATGCGTTTAAAGGTCCAGACGGTAAAATATACGGCTTCCCGAAAGACTATTCAACGTTAGCGCTTTTCTACAACAAAAAAATGTTTGAAGAAGCAGGGCTAGACGTACCGAAAACGTGGGATGAATTGCGCGAAGCGGCGAAAAAATTAACAAAGGGAACAGAAGTGTACGGTTTCGGGGTAGCACCGGAATTAGCGCGCCTATACTACATCGCGGAATCAAAAGGCGGCAAAGTCGTGACAGACAACAAAGCAAGCTTTGCGGATCCGAAAGTGGTCGAAGCGTTGCAGCCAATTGTTGATATGCGCTTAAAAGATAAATCAGCGGCGCAACCGAGCGAAGTTGGCGCCGGATGGGGCGGTGAAATGTTCGGACAAGGAAAAGCGGCGATGGTGATCGAAGGAAACTGGGCGATTCCGTTCCTACAAGAAACGTTCCCAAATACACCGTTCGGGACAGCAGAAGTGCCAACGATTGACGGCAAAAAAGGAACGATGGCGTATACGGTTGCTTACGTGATGAACAAAGATTCACAAAAGAAAGAAGCAGCATGGAAACTCATTTCGTTTTTAACAGGAAAAGAAGGAATGAAAATTTGGACGAGTAAAGGATTTGCGTTGCCAACACGTAAATCGGTCGCCGCTGAACTCGGATATGATAAAGATGAATTGCGCGCTGCGCTTGTTGCAGGGGCACCGTATGCGACCGTATGGCAAAACGGTACGAACTTGCCAATTATTATGAACAACTTTAACAACCAATTTGTAAGCGCCTTTTTAGGTGAACAGCCGCTTGCAGAAGCGCTTAAAAAAGCACAAGACATTGCAAATAAAGAAATTGAAGCGAAGTAACGGCTGAGGGGAATTTCCCCTCGCTGTTCCCTTCTTTCAAGTGAAGCGTTGCACAATCTTCACTTGAAAGAGGCGAATAGCACGACAAAAGGAGATGAAAACATGTTTACTCGTAAACGATGGAGAGAAGCAGGAACGGCCTATACGTTATTGTCACCGACGTTATTTGTCCTTCTTTTATTCATCATCGGTCCGATTTTATTTGCGATTTATTTATCGTTTCATAAAGTGCAGTTGTTAGGAACGGCAAGTTTTCAATTTGTCGGGTTCGACAACTTTGCGCGCATATTAGATGATACGCGCGCGAAAATTGCGCTTTGGAATACGGTGAAATACGTGGCGATCGTCGTGCCGACGCAAACGATGCTGGCGCTCGTTTTAGCGGCAACGCTCAATGCGGGCTTAAAAGGAGAAAAGTTTTTCCGCATCGTTTATTTTTTGCCGACATTAACCTCATCAGCTGTTTTGACGCTTATTTTTATGTGGATGTATAACCAAAATGGTCTTGTCAACCACGTGCTTGCGTTTTTCGGCTTGCCGACGTACAACTGGCTTGGCGATCCGTCTGTCGCTTTAAACGCCATTATGATTATGAACATTTGGTCAACGGCACCGTTTTTTATGGTCATTTATTTAGCGGCATTGCAAGACATTCCGGATTCGTTATATGAAGCGGCAGAGTTAGACGGGGCGAACGCTTGGCATAAGTTTTGGTACGTCACTGTTCCGTATTTAAAACCGGTCACATCATTTGTCGTCATTATGGGGTTAATCGGTACGTTTCAATTGTTCGACCAATCGTACATTTTCTCAGGCGGTTCGGGCGGACCGAACAATGCGACGTTAACGGTTGTTCTTCTTATTTATCAATATGCGTTTAAATCGCTTGGAACGATGGGATATGCAGCCGCGCTTGCTTTTGCGTTAGCGATCGTCATTTTACTTGCGACGTGGTTGCAGCGAAAATTTTCAAAAGAAGAGTCGCTTTACTAAAGGAGGGAAGGTCATGAGAATAGGCAAAGCGTTGTTGTATACGATTCTCGTTTTATATGCAATCGTGACGATGATTCCGTTTTTATGGGCGCTTTCGTCATCGTTTAAAACGCTTGAAGAAATTGTAAGTGGTTCAATTCGTTTTATTCCGGAACATTTTACGCTCGATAACTATAAACAAATTTTTATTGAACAAGAGCTATTTCCTCGTTGGTTTATGAATAGCGTCATCATTGCGGTGACGGTGACGATCTTAAACTTAATCTTTAACTCGATGGCAGGCTATGCACTCGCTCGCCTTCATTTCCGAGGAAAACAGACGATTTTTATGATCATTCTTGCGGTATTAATGATTCCAGCGCAAGTGACGATGATTCCGAACTATTTAATTTTAAAACAGCTCGGTTGGCTGAACTCGTATCAAGGAATGATTGTCCCGGCGATGATTAACGCGACGTTTATTTTTATGATGCGTCAATTTTTCATTAACTTCCCGAAAGAGTTAGAAGAAGCCGCGGCGCTAGATGGGTTAAGTCGCATCGGCACATTTTTCCGCATCGTGTTGCCGCTCGCTCGCCCAGCGCTCGCCGCGCAAGCCATTTTCGTTTTCATGGGTTCGTGGAACGACTTTATGCGTCCGCTTATTATTTTATCCGATCCGAACTTGTTTACGTTGCCGCTTGGGTTAAATAGCTTTAAAGGACAATACATTAGCTATTGGAACTACATTATGGCGGCATCGATGGTGTTCACGTTGCCTGTCTTAGTCATTTATGCGTTTTTCAATCGTTACTTCATTAAAGGCATTTCATTTACAGGGGGAAAATGATCCCCCTTTTTTCATTTCTTCCCACTCACTATATTCGCTTATAAATAAAATGATATATCCTGTCACAATAATCCCAATACCGATTACTTTCATTAGTTGAATCCATTCTTGATTCATATATGACACCTCATCATGCATTGCTTATTCAATGTATGACGAGAAGGAGGAAAATGTGTCAATCCGCCCCGTATCCGACATCTTTATCTGGATGGGTGAACGGGGCTTGTCCGCTTCGTTTTTCTTCTAATAAGGCGCGGTTTTCAGGTGTATTCCAACCGATGTCGTTCGTCGGATGCACCCATTCGTCTCCCGACATGATGCTCGGATCGGTTTCATCGCTCCATTCATTGAGAGGGGAGTGTGGCGAATTGTATTTACTGTCGCCGATGACGACCCCGTATTTGTTTATAAATGGTGGCTGCATGCGTATGTTTGTCCCTTTAAACGATGGCGCATGAATTTGATGCGGCTGTGTCTCATCGAAAATGGGCGATTCGATTTTTTTATCCATTATCATCACCTCGCTATTAATGTGGCTTAGCAACGTATAAAATATGTTGCTTTGCGCGACATTACTTGTGAGGGGGAATGAATATGCATTTTCCAATTGCCCACTTGAACGAACGCGACATTGCCGAAGTGCAACAATTTGAGCGAAAGCTTCGTGAACAAACGGGCGAAGACATCATACTCATTGCGTACAAAAAAGAACAAACATACGGACGAGGTGAACGATCATGAAACGAAAAGTAACACATGATGCGGCGAAGACGAACAACCAAACGCCGACGGAAAGCATGCCGAAAGACGAATTTGAAGCGCAATATGCTGGTGGAGAAGATATGAGCCGCGGCGCAAACCGAAATTCGAAAAAAGGACGGCAAGGAAAATGAAAAAGAAACAAGCGGGCAAAACCGTTCCGATCCCAAGTGACATATTAAAGGAAGAATTCGGACACGAACAAGGCGACATCAATGCTCATAAAGTGATTGAGCTGTTAGAAGAAGCGAAAAAGGAAAAGAAAAATGAGTAAAGTATATTTTTGAAATAATTGCATAGTATAAAGTGTAGGCGACATAGGTTCGGACTATGTAGCCATAGAGAAAGGGCTGCTTACGTATACATGAAAGCAGCCCACTTATCGTTGTACATGTTCAAAGTCTTCTTTCTTTAGAAAAAAGTGGTCATCGCACAAATCTTTTAAATATCCAGCTTTTTGTTGATCAACGAGACAGGCTACGACATTTTTTCCTAGTTGTTGTACGACCCGAATAGCAGGTTCATAATCCGTATCTGCGAAATGGCTTCGTCGTAGGCGTGATGATAAGCTAAAGACACTAAATCAACGGCTATATTTACATCTGTGCCTTTTTCAATATAAATGTCTTTTCCGCTCCCATCTTGACCGACATATTTAAGATAGCCAGCTTTTGCAATGCAGTAAGGGACATGCTTGTTTAATGTATCAATAAACTTTTTTGTTGCGGCTGCCTTCGATTTATCGTGACTACTCATAGCCGTATAGTAATATACCCTTTGTAGATGACCGTTTCTTATGTCAGCTATATAATGAGCTAATTTTCCATAGTCAATCCGCTGATAATTTCCGCTGAAAAGATTCGTAACAGCGCTTTCAAAATTATTTCCATCAATAAAAACCATGATTCTTTTCACATCCTTCTCCCCCCTAATATGACTAAAAGCGCTAGCTCCTCGTGCTAGCGCTTTTTTCCATCATCTCTAAGCTATCGAATTCCGAACATTCGACAGCTATCTTCTCTAGCAAGGAACATCTCCGAATGATGTCCTTCTCGCAACTTAAAGCTTCCTTATAGTCGAAATTATAAAACTTCAATAAACGCTTTGTCAATTCGTGTCCATTTCCAAACTATACGTTTCCGCTTTCATCGTCGTTTGGTTAAAGTAAACGATCATCGCCATGTTGCAGCGGCGAATATGTTTCGTTTGTAAATAATGCGGCAAGTCGAAAGGAATCATTTCGACGACGGTATGTTTGAATAATTCTTTTTCGCTTAGTGAAAGAAGGTGCGGTTGTTCGGACAGTTTTTCGTATACGCGCGCGCGTACATGTTTGTCCGTTTTTTCGTCCCACCACGGTTTGCGCGGTTTTTGTTTTTGATTGCGCAAATAGTCGTATTTCATCAACGCCTCAACGATCGGCAAGTCGTTCGTGTGTAACGTTTGTAAAAACGAATAAAGGCGGCGGAATAAATCTTCAAGTTGATGTCCGATGCGCGCCCAACCTTGTTCGTCCCAATACGTGCCGAACGATTGGAAAAAGTCAAACGGCGTGTCAAATAGATGGGTGACGATATATTCAATCGTTTCGTCCATGCGATGATCGTTCCAATATTTTTCGAGCACATCTTCGACTTGTTTTAACCGAATGATGTCATCAAACGAAAGCACATGGTTGCGCAAAATTTCATATGGCGCGCGATCCATAAAGACGTAGCCGTACTCGTTTGCCTTGTGGCGAAGCCCTGTGCCGCGCAACATTTTTAAAAAGCCGAGCTGCAATTCTTCTGGGCGAAGCGCAAATACGTCGTTAAACGTTTTGCGAAACGATGTGTAATCTTCTTCTGGAAGCCCGGCAATTAAATCAAGATGTTGCGCAATTTTTCCGCCTTGTTTCACCATCGTGACGGTGCGCGTAAGCTTTTCAAAATTTTGCTTGCGCATGACGAGTTTGTTGACTTCATCGTTTGTCGATTGCACACCAATTTCAAAGCGGAATAGCCCTGGAGGCGCTTCTTTATTTAAAAACTCAATGACTTCTGGCCGCATAATGTCAGCGGTAATTTCAAATTGGAACACAACGCCCGGCACATGTTCGTCAATTAAAAATTGAAACATATCCATCGCGTAGCTGCGGCTAATGTTAAACGTCCGATCGACAAATTTAATGACTTTCGCGCCGTGTTTCATTAAATAACGCAAATCTTCCTTTATTTTTTCACGGTCAAAATAACGAACGCCAACTTCAATCGACGATAAACAAAATTGGCAACTAAACGGACAGCCGCGGCTCGTCTCGACATACGTCACGCGCTTTGACAAATGCGGAATATCTTCAGGAAAGCGAAACGGCGACGGCACGTTTGCTAAGTTGATTTTATTTCTTTGCGGGTTAATGATCGCTTTTCCGTCTCGGTGAAACGCAAGCCCTGCAATGTTTGTCACATCTTCGCCACGTTCTAGTGCGGTAAGCAGCTGTTTAAACGTTTCTTCTCCTTCGCCGATGACGATATAATCAAACTCCGGCACGCGCTCTAGCCAATAAGCGACGTCATATGACACTTCTGGTCCACCGACGACGATCGTGACGGTTGGATGCACTTTTTTCAACAGCTGAATGACTTCAATCGTCTGTTCGATGTTCCAAATGTAACAGCTAAACCCGACGACATCTGGTTTGCGACGATACAAATCGGTGACGATATTTAACACCGGGTCTTTAATCGTATATTCAACAAGCTCCACATGAAACTCCGGCTGGGCGTACGCTTTTAAATACCGAATCGCTAAGTTCGTATGAATATATTTTGCATTTAACGTTGTACAGATAATATGCACTGCAAACGACTCCTTTATATGTAGGTTGCAACGAGTAATTATATCATATCCGAAGGGAAGGAAAAAGGGTGCCCTTTTTGTGAGGACACCCTTTGTATTATGCGGAAATTTGGTTTTCAGCCCGTTTCGTTTTGCCGCGGTTTGATACCATAAAGAAAATGAATGCGACAACGACGACGGCATATAAGATGAACCAGATGTTGAAGCCACCGACGATGAAGCCCATGCCGAGCATACCAGCCGCTAAAATGTAATATGTCATCGGAATGAGCGCTTTGCGAATTAAGCTTCCTTCTTGACCGACAAGACCGACTGTCGCGGAAGCCGCAACGACGTTATGAACACAAATCATATTTCCAGCTGCTCCACCAACAGCTTGCAACGCGACGACAACCGCAGCGCCTGAAGCAGATAAACCGATGCTTTCCGCTGTACCGAATTGGAAAAGCGAGAACATCATGTTGCTGAACGTGTTACTTCCAGCGATAAACGCTCCGAGCGCACCGATGAGCGGCGCAACGATCGGCCATGCGGAACCGGCGATGTTCGACACTCCTTCCGCCAACACGAGTGGCATGCTTGCCAGTTCTTCTGTTTTTGAGTTAATGAAAATGTTGATCATCGGCACGGCGAAAATGAGCGCGGAACCTGCGCTTAATGCCGTTTTAAACGAATCGCTAAACGCTTTTTTGTAGCTTGCTGCATCCATCCGATGTAAAACGTATGTGATAAGGGAAACGATTAAGAAAATCGTACCCGGCAAATAAAGCGGCGTCGATTTAATCGCAATGCCGGAGTTAAATAAGTTGTCGATTACAATCGTGACGCTTTCTCCTGTTAAAAACGTTTTTACTTCCGTTACTGTGCGTGTAATGACGAGCAAAATCGCCACTAATACGTACGGGAACCATGCGTTGAAAAGCGAAATGCGCTTTTTCCCATGCCCGATGTTCGTTTGTTCGTTGTTTAACCGACCGATCCATTCTTGTTCCCAATGGTTGCGATGCTCAAAATCAAACGTATCTTTCGGCATAAATAACCCTGCTTTGGCAGCTGGGATGACAATAACAAGACCGATTAATGAACCGAGCAATGATGGAAACTCTGGACCGAGCACGTTCGCGATGATCGCATACGGAACGGTAAACGCAAAGCCAGCGAGCATCGCAAATTTCCAAACGCGCAATCCTTCGCGGAACGAACGGTTTTTGCCGAAAAAGCGCGTAAGCATTCCGACGACAATAAGCGGAATAAACGTTCCGACCATCGCATGGATGATGCCGACGTTTGCGGCAATTTGTAATAAGTAATCCATAAACTCCATATCGCCAATCGCTTTCATGACCGTCTCTTGGTTCGCAAGACCGGTATTCACTCCGACGAGAATTGGTGTTCCAATCGCTCCGAAAGAAACAGGCGTGCTTTGAATAATTAACGCAACTAACACCGCCGCCATCGCTGGAAAGCCGATCGCAACGAGAAGCGGTGCGGCGATCGCAGCAGGTGTACCGAATCCTGCAGCCCCTTCAATAAATGAACCGAACAACCAAGCGATAATGATTGCTTGAATGCGACGGTCAGGTGAAATGTGAATAAACCCTTGGCGAATCGTTTCAATCGCGCCGCTTTCTTTTACCGTATTTAAAAGCAACACCGCTCCAAATACGATAAACATAATTTCGATTGCTGTTTTTATACCGTTGACGCTTGCGGCAGCCACAACGTTCATTTTCGTTCCCCAAACGAATAGCGCGATGGCCGCAGTGACGACAAGCGCAACAGGCATCGCACGGCTTGCCGGCCATTTCAGTATGACAAGGAATAAGAAAACTGTTAAAATTGGCAATAGTGCGATAAATGATAACATACCGATACTCATATGCATCCCCCTTTGTTCAATGTGATGATGTAATTCCTTATCCCCTCGTCATAAGGTCATACAATCATCTGATGAGTATATCATAATGTAAGCGCAATCATTTTTCAATATGAATATTTAAAAATTTTTCACAGTTATTTTGTAGAAAAATGTGATATGATATTCTATTTATGTGGGGGAGTAAACAAGAAACAATGGGGTGGACAACGTGTACAAACAAATTAAACCGAAAAAAATATATGAAGAAGTAGCGGAAGCGATTTTACATATGATTCAAACAGGGCAGTTAAAGCCCGGCGATAAACTCGATTCCGTTCAACAGCTAGCAGAAAATTTCCAAGTTGGACGAGCAGCGATTCGTGAAGCGTTGACGGCGCTTCGGGCGATGGGGCTCATTGAAATGAAACAAGGGGAAGGCACATATGTGCGCGAGTTTGATCCAGCGATGTTGTCGTTTCCGATTTCTGCAGCGGTGCTCATGAATAAAGAAGATGTCGCTCATTTATTAGAAGTGAGAAAGCTGTTAGAAGTCGGTGCATCAGGCGTGGCAGCGAAACGAAGAACAGACGAAGATTTGCGCGCGATGCAAAGCGCCCTGACGCAAATGCGCGAAGCGATTGGCGACGAAGAACTTGGTGAAAAAGCGGACTTTTTATTTCATATGGCGATTGCGGCGGCAACGAAAAATCCGCTATTAGTGAGTTTAATGAACAACGTCTCAGGCATGATGATGGAGACGATGCGCGAGACGCGCCGCATTTGGCTGTTTGCCAAACAAGCGACGACCGAACAGCTGCTTGAAGATCATATCGCTATTTTTGAGGCGATTCGCGAACAAAACGCCGAACTTGCCCAAGAGCGAATGAAAGACCATTTAGGGCATGTCGAAAAAGTGCTGTCCGACTATATGTCTTCATAGCGGAGGGGCTTCCTCCGAACGTACTCATCAGATGACCGGTTGACTAATTTGGCAATTAGATGTAAAGTGAAAAAAAGAAAACGTTTTCTTGGAGAGGGGATCGGGAATGAACGTTACATTATTTGTTACATGTTTAGTCGATTTGTTTCACGTCAACGTCGGAAAAGCGACAGTCGAGCTATTAGAGCGGCTTGGCTGTACGGTTCATTTTCCAGAAGCGCAAACGTGCTGTGGACAGCCGGCGTACAATAGCGGCTATGTAAAAGAAGCGAAAGAAGCGATGAAACATATGATTCGCACATTTGAACATGCCGAATATATCGTCACGCCATCTGGTTCGTGTGCGACGATGTTTAAAGAATATCCGCACATTTTTAAAGGCGACGGGGAATGGGAAGAGCGGGCGAAACGCGTTGCCGATAAAACGTATGAACTGACGCAATTTATCGTCGATGTGCTACAAGTGGAAGATGTCGGGGCGCGGTTAAAAGGAACAGCGACGTATCATACGTCATGTCATATGACGCGCTTACTTGGCGTAAAAGATGCGCCGCTTACGCTTTTGCAACATGTGAAAGATCTTGAAGTGGTGCCGCTTCCAAACGCGCACAATTGTTGCGGATTTGGCGGTACGTTTTCTGTCAAAATGGGACCGATTTCGGAACAAATGGTCGATGAAAAAATTGAATGTATTGAACGAGTCGAAGCGGATTATTTAATCGGGGCCGATTGCGGCTGTTTAATGAACATCGGCGGGCGCATCGAGCGAAAAGGCAAGCCGATTCGCGTCATGCACATTGCCGAAGTGTTAAATAGCCGATAAAAGGGGGGATTCATATGGCGATGAAAATTAACACGGGAGAATTTCACGAGCGAGTGGAAAAAGGGATTCATAATACGTTTATGCGCGGAGCGGTGGCAGGAGCGCAAGAACGGTTGCGCACGCGCCGATTGGAAGCAGCAGCGGAGCTTGGCAATTGGGAACAATGGCGCGCGCTTGGGGAGGAAATTCGTCAACATACGCTTGAAAACTTAGATTATTATTTAATGCAATTAAGCGAAAATGTAAAAAAGCGCGGGGGACATGTGTTTTTTGCGCAAACAGCAGAAGAAGCGAACGATTACATTTGCCGCGTCGTCGAAAGCAAACAAGCGAAAAAAATTGTGAAATCAAAATCGATGGTGACAGAAGAAATTCATATGAACGCTGCCCTTGAAAAGCTCGGCTGCGAAGTCATTGAAACAGACCTTGGCGAATACATTTTGCAAGTCGATGACCACGATCCACCATCGCACATCGTCGCGCCTGCGCTTCATAAAAATAAAGAACAAATTCGCGACGTATTTCAAGAAAAGCTGGCGTATACAAAAACAGAAAAGCCAGAAGAACTGGCGCTTCATGCGCGCCATATGCTTCGTCATGAATATATGACGGCCGATGTTGGCATTACAGGATGCAACTTTGCGGTTGCGGAAACGGGTTCGATCACGTTAGTGACGAACGAAGGAAACGCCGATTTAGTGACCGCTTTACCGAAAACACAAATTACGGTCATGGGAATGGAGCGCATCGTACCGACGTTTGAAGAAATGGAAGTGCTCGTCAGCTTGCTTACAAGAAGCGCCGTCGGGCAAAAATTAACGAGCTACATTACCGTATTAACAGGTCCGCGCGATGAAGGAGAAGTGGACGGACCGGAAGAATTTCATCTCGTCATTGTCGATAACGGGCGTTCCGATATTTTAGGAACGGAATTTCAACCGGTGTTGCAATGTATTCGTTGCGCCGCTTGCGTCAACGTTTGTCCAGTATACCGTCATATTGGTGGACATTCGTACGGTTCGATTTATTCCGGACCGATTGGAGCGGTATTGTCACCGCTTCTTGGCGGCTATGACGACTATAAAGAATTGCCGTATGCATCGACGTTATGTGCCGCTTGTACAGAAGCATGTCCGGTCAAAATTCCGCTCCATGAACTGTTGTTAAAACATCGGCAAACGATTGTTGAACGGGAAGGAAAAGCGCCGATTTCCGAAAAGTTAGCGATGAAAGCGTTCGGACTTGGTGCGGCATCGTCCATGTTGTATAAACTCGGTTCAAAAATTGCGCCGACAGCTGTCCATCCGTTTACAATAAACGACCGCATTTCGAAAGGTCCAGGACCGTTAAAAGCATGGACGGATATTCGTGAATTTCCAGCGCCTGAAAAAGAACGGTTTCGCGATTGGTTCAAACAAAGGGGGGATGAATAATGGAAGCTTTTTTACAACGTCTCGCTTCTCGTCTCGGACGTGACATGCCGACATTTGTCGAACGTCCACAATGGAAACATGCGCCGCAACAAACGGTATTTCAAGGATATAGTCAAGACGAGTTACTCACTGAGTTAAAAAAACAATGTACCCGCATTCATACGACGCTCGTGGAAACGAACACCGCTGAACTTCAGCAAACGATCGAACAAGTCATTGATGCACATGGCGGTGGACCGATTGTTGTCGCAAACGATGAACGATATGAACAAGTCGGGTTATCTTCCTTTTTAAAAAGAGAAGATGTGCACGTCTGGGACGTATCGCTCGGACGAGCAAATATCGAAGCGGCAGAAAAGGCGAACGTCGGCATGACATTTAGCGACATCACGCTGGCGGAATCCGGAACGGTCGTGTTGCTTAATCATCACAACCAAGGGCGGACGATTAGCTTTTTACCGAAAACGTACGTGGCGATCATTCCGAAAAGTACAATCGTTCCACGGATGACGCAAGCGGCGCGCATCATTCGTGAACAAAAACATGTTCCGTCATGTATCAATTTCATTACAGGCCCAAGCAACTCGGCAGATATTGAAATGAATTTAGTCGTTGGGGTGCACGGACCGATGAAAGCCACATACATCGTCATTACTGATTGTTGAGCAGTTCATTCGCTGCTCTTTTTTTATTTCCGATCAGATTAATAAAGTTTTCAGAATGTTAAGAAGGAATGAAAATATATGTGGCGAATATACATGATAAATATGGAGAGGGAGTAGCGAGGAGGGAAAGCGTTTGAGTTTCAAAGAAAGCATGATGGAGGAGTCTGCATTCGTTCAGCTTTCGAAACGAGAGAAAGAAGCGATCGATGAGCGAATCAGTCGGTATGATTTTATGTTGCAACAAGTGACGGATGCGATGATTGTTGTGAAAGATGACGGGACGTTTGTGGAAGTAAATGAGGCGGCGTGCCGTTTGTTTCGTGCGCCAAAAGAACAACTGTTACGAAAAAAATTTCAAGAATATACATACCTTGTTCCTGAACATATTTTCCAATTTCAAAAGCAAATGTTGCGTAAATTTGGGGCGTACGATGATGAACTCGTCATTCGTCTAGCCGATGGCGAATTGAAGCATGTGCAATTATTTATGCGTCGCCATCAAGAGCAACAATTTGATTTATATATGATCCGCGACATTTCCTCGAAAAAAGCGCTTGAGCGTGAACGAACGATTAACGAAACGTTATTTAAAGATTTGTTTAATCGCGCAGGCGACGGCATCGTCATTTTTGATGGACAAGGGCGTTTCATTGACGCAAATCCTTCCTTTTGTACGAGCGTCAACGTAAAAAGAGAAGAGTTGTTTAAACTTTCAATACAAACATTTATTCCGATTGAATATCACGATTTATTCGATCAACTGTTGCTTACGTTAAAACGAAACGGAACGGTATCAAGCGAGCTTCCGTTTATTTTAGGCGACGGCATGCAAAAGTTGTTTGAATTGACGTTGACAGCGAACGTGCATAGCGGATTTTTTATGGCGATTATGCGCAACGTGACAGAAAAACGAAATATGGAAATCAACTTACAGCGAAGCGAAGAACGATTTCGCGCCATTTTTGAACAAGCGCACGAAGCCATTATTATTTGCGACGATTTTGGAAACATTTTGCGCGCGAATCCGGCCGCTAGCCGAACGTTTGAGCTGCCGCTTCACGATCTCGTTCATGCGAACTTATTGCAGTTTATGGATGGAAAAAATAAAAAAGTGCGCGACGTGTTGCGTCAATTTTTCCGCGATGGGCAAATTCGCGATGAACTGACGTTTCATATGCCGAATGGCGAAAAAAAACAGCTTGAATTTACATCGAAAAAGGGCGTTATTAACGGCTACCATTTAACGATTTTTCGCAACGTCAGTGAACGAAGAAAAATGGAAAAGCAGTTGCGCGAACAAGAACAAAAGTTTCGCAGCGTATTTAATCATGCGATGGACGGCATCGTGCTGATTGACGATCAGCAGCGCATTTTTGATGCCAACCCTGCGGCATGCCGTATTTTTTCCCTTCAAAAAGAACAGCTGCTTGAAAAATGTATGCATGAGTTTATCGGCAGCAACGATTTAATGAAATTTCAAACGTGGTTAAACGACGGAGAGGAAGAAGAATTTTGTATCATTGACGGAGAAGGAAAGAAAAAAATTGTGGAATTATCGTTTAAGCCGAACATTATTGAACATGTCGGGCTAATGATGATGCGCGATATGACCGAGAAAAAAGAAATGGAAGAACAGTTACGCAAGTCAGATACGTTAAATGTCGTCGGGCAACTCGCAGCAGGCATCGCTCATGAAATTCGCAATCCGATGACAGCGTTAAAAGGATTTATTCAACTATTACAAGGAAGTATCGGCAATGATTGCGAACAATATGATATGTATTTCCACGTCATTATGTCAGAATTAAAGCGTATTGAGTCGATTATTACCGAATTTCTCGTGTTGGCGAAACCGCAAGCGATTCATTATGAACGGGGCAACGTGGCGAGAATTATGCAAGAAACGGTCGATTTATTAAGCGTGCAGGCGATGATGCATAACATTCAAATTGAAGCGACGTATGAACAAGTTCCGCTCATTTATTGCGAACCGAAACAATTAAAACAAGTGTTTATTAACATATTAAAAAATGCGATTGAAGTCATGCCAAACGGCGGCACGATTACCGTTTCTGTTTCACGTGTCGAAGAAGGCATACGCATTGCCATCCGCGACGAAGGAAGCGGCATTCCAAAAGAGAAAATAAAAAAATTAGGGGAGCCGTTTTATACGACGAAAGAGCGTGGAACGGGGCTTGGTTTAATGGTGAGCTATAAAATTATTGAAGAGCATCACGGGCGCATTGATGTTGAAAGCGAAGTGGGCGTTGGTACGACGTTTTATATTACACTACCGGTATGAGTAAAATGTTTGTGGGAGAAAAAAAGACAGGTTCCTGATTTGGTATAATAAGGAACCTGTCAGATATGTAAGCAAAATAGATGAAAAACGGGCTCTCCTCCTGGTAAGGTAGTAAGTGCGAAAAAAATACAACCAAAGAAAGGAGTGGAGCCC